>QKCF01000297.1 GCA_003246935.1 Sunxiuqinia sp.
CGCTTTTCACTCCGGGGATTACCCAAAGTGGAAATAGAATTGGGACTAATGGCTATCGGGCACAATTTACGAAAGCTAGTTGCCCGGATTCTATGTTCAAAAAGTAATAAATTTGATTTTAACGTCCTGCTTGCCAAAGTTGAAATCAAAGTTGAAGTAACACCAATGTTTCTCCTCCAAATCAAGGATGATTTTGAAAATGTAAAGAGTGCTGCATAGCAAAAGAGACCGTCCTTTTGGGACAGCCTCTTGATTCTATCTATTGTCGAATTTTTATTCGATAACCGTTGTCCAACCGTGAGTATCAGGTTCGTCTCCATACTGAATATCCTGAAGTTTATGGTAAAGTTTTGTGCTCCAAGGCCCCGGATCGAAACCATACAAGTACTCTTTATCCATATCTTCATCGTAAATACGCTTAATTGGAGAAATAACGGCTGCAGTTCCACATGCACCCACTTCCTCAAAAGTTTCCAGTTCTTCAACCGGAACCTTACGTCGCTCGACCTTCAGTCCCATATCTTCCGCCAACTGCATCAAACTCATGTTCGTTATTGACGGTAAAATTGACTCAGACTGCGGAGTAATATAAGTATTGTTCTTGATTGCAAAGAAGTTTGCCGGACCACATTCATCAATATATTTCTTCTCACGTGCATCCAAATAGAGCACTGCAGAATAATGACCTGATTTGGCCTTCTTACCTGCAACTAAACTGGCGGCGTAATTACCACCAACTTTGTATTTTCCGGTTCCAAGCGGAGCAGCACGATCAAAATGACGATAAATAACCAATTCGGTTGGTTTAAAGCCTTCCGGGAAATATGGACCTACAGGCATCACAAAAACCATGAATAAGTACTCAGGAGATGGCTTAACTCCAATTTCCGGTCCTGTTCCAATCAATAAAGGGCGAATGTATAATGAAGCACCTGATCCGTGCGGAGGAACAAATCCGATATTTTCTTTAACAGCTAGTTTAACAGCCTCACAAAACAAGTCAACAGGTACTTTTTCCATCAAAATACCTTCGCTTGATGATTGCATCCTGCGAGCATTATCCTCCATACGGAAAACACGAACTTTACCGTCTTCTCCCATGAATGCTTTCATTCCTTCAAAAGCTTCCTGTCCGTAATGCAAACAGGTAGCTGCCATATGTAGATTTATATATTCTGAATCGCTTACTTCCAATGGTCCCCATTGACCATTTTTAAACCAGCAACGAATATTGAAATTAGTTTTTCGATAACCAAAACCAATACTTTTCCAATCAATATTTTCCATAGTTACTATAATATTATACGGCCCTCATTCAAAAATCAAATAAACGAAAAAAAAAATTGACAAAGAAGGTAGAAAGTCTTTATTCGCCTTAAAATTAAATGTTTTAGAAAAGGACTATAAAACAACCACTTATAATTTAGCAGAAAGCGACTTGATATTGTTTCAAATTGAAATAAAAGCAAAATTATTCGCTACGAACCAAAAGTGAACGTTAAAAAATATCCATTGTGCTTACGAATGTTGAGTACACGACCGCCATCCAACAGTAAATATTGCCCTTTAATTCCTTGCAAAATTCCTTCAATAACCGGCTCCTTATCGAAACTTAGGCTCGTTATTTTTTCGGGATATTCCAAAACCGGATAATTGAGATGAATAACCTCTTCATCGTCGCTACGATACTGTTGCAGCTCTGTTGGCAACAAGCGTAACACGTTTTCTTTTTCTTCGAGCAGGTTGAAGTGTTCAGCAACATTATTCTTCAGCATATCCCTCCAATTGGTCTTGTCTGTAAAATACTTCTTCAAAAAAACTTCGACTACACCTGCAATATGCCGGTTAGGCGTTTTTATCAACCGAATTGCATACGAAGCGCCTTGGTCGATCCAACGCGTTGGAATTTGATGGTGGCGGGTAACCCCCACCTTTAGCTCACTCGAAACTGCCAGGTAAACAAAGTGGTCGATTAAATCGTGCTCTTTCGCCCATTCCATATCGCGGGCAATTCCAAATTCAGCCTTCGATAATTCGGGACGCACAACAGTTTCACTTGCTTCTGGCGCTGTTTGCAAGCACGAATAGCAAAATCCCTGGCTAAACGATGTCTTAGTACGTTTACCACAAGAAATGCAATTAATCTGTCCATCGAACTGCATGCGGATTTGTTTCCCCAACAGAGCATTCATATCAATCTCCTGATTACCAATCCGAAAAAAATACCGGATCGGATCTACCAATTCGGTGCGCATTTTTAAAATATTACCCTGATATTCCATTTCTATGAGTTTCAAGTTCGAAGTTTCAAATTACTGCTTCTCCCAAAATCAAGTCCGCCATTTATTGAAATAATTCCAAAACATCGTGAATTTGTTTCAGTTCAAAAAAACGATCGCTTTTAATATCTTCCGGATTCATCTGTTCGAAAATCCAGGTTGTATAATAAGGAATATGAGCCGCATAGCCGCCTAACTCAATTACCGGCAAAACATCTGACCTCAACGAGTTCCCAACCATCAAAAGCTTATCGGCAGAAATGTCTAGGTGTTTAAGCAACTCCTGGTAGTTCTCGTGCTTTTTGTGGGTCATAATTTCGATATGATGGAAATATTTCAGCAGCCCTGATTTTTTGAGCTTCCGTTCCTGGTCCAACAAATCACCTTTAGTCGCTACCACCAAGCGATACTTTCCGTAAAGCTTGTCCAACAAATCTACGATACCATCCAGCAAAATCACATCCTTTTGCAGCATCTCCTTACCGATGTCTATTATAGCTGCAATCTGCTCCGGGCGAACCTGCTTTTGTGAAATATTCAGCGCCGTTTCAACCAACGACAAAATGAACGCCTTAATGCCATAGCCATACAATTCCATATTCTGCATTTCTACCCGAAACAATTCGCTCATTGTCTTATCGGGCTCCTCAAACTCGGCCATAACCGTGCAAAACTCCTTCTCTGCATCACGAAAAAAATTCTCGTTCTCCCAAAGGGTGTCATCGGCATCAAAGGCAATTACTTTTATATCGTTCAAACTCATTAAAGGTCGATTCAGCGTTTAGGATTCAAAAGTACAAAGTATATCGCGAATGCAAGAGCTTTAACAAAGCGAAGTTCAGAAACTAAAATTCCGGAGAACAGCACAAGCTATACCCCGGAATTCCGCCTAATTCATATCATCCGTTAATAATCGCAACCGGAAGCAGCACGAGCCTCAACTAACAGGCGAGAAGAAATTTCAGCCATTCTAGCCTGCATTTGTGCAATCCCCTGATCGTTTATTAATGCTGAGCTACCGGCATTACAGGTTGTCGAAATGAGATTTTCTAATTGGTCATAGGTGTATTGTTGACCATCAATCAGGTAATAAACATCTTCACCATTACTGCACGATGTCGCATCAATACTAACTGACGAATTGTTTGTGCAAGTTTGAGAAGCATCTGTACACTGTTCTTCTGCTTCTTTTTCACTGCAAGCAGCCATTAAAAAAACAGCACAAGCTACCAAAGATATTTTTATTGTTTTCATATTGAAATATTTATTAATTACAAATTAAACTCTTTAAGAAAGATCAACTCAAGGCGATCAAAAGTCTTATATCCGATGTAAATATCTTTATTCATTATAAACGCCGGAGTTCCGGAGATCTTGTTTTCATTAAACTCGCTAAGGTTCGATTTCAGATATTCATAATTGTCATTGTCCAAAATACAATCAGCGATAAATTGATTTTCTTCCATAATATCATCCAGTAACTGCCGAAATTCGGTAGTATAAATGATAGTCGGGTTGAAATTAAGTAGTTCGTGAAACTTGTCATAAACACCAAAGCGACTAATACAACTCGCAGCCTGAAGGGCATTCAACATTTCCGGATGCTCGCCGAAATCGACCCACTTAACCACCAATTTTATCTTTCCGGTATCTAAATATTTCTTTTTAAGTTCAGGATAAGTCGTTGCAAAGAATTTGCGGCAAAACTTACAATCGTAGCTAGAGTACATGATAATTTCGTGCGGCGCACTTACATCTCCAAACACTACATCTTCCCCCCGCTCTGTAACTCTAACAATTTCCCCGATCGACTCAATCGATTTATCGACGTTGGTGCATTCCACACCAACAAATAGCAGCAACAATGTGAATGTATGCACAAACTTATGCCTTTTCAAAATAGGGTTACTCTGTCTCATACGTTACAAACAACGGGTGAAATTTAAACTTCAACGCACCTTCCTGCGCTTTTACCTTGGCAACCATATTTGTACGGTCTTTCTTATTATCAAACCAAGCCTTTTCCTTATCCCCTTCCTTCTTGGAGACCAAATAAATTGATGATCTCCCTTTCGCAACATCTTCCTGATCTTCCTCAAAACCGGCATCTTGTGCTTGTTTTCGTAAGTTTGCTTTGGATTTACTCGAAAGCACTTCTCCCAGGAACATGCGGATATGGTACGCATAATCTTCGCCAAAGCTATACATTCCAAGAAACATGGCATCGAATGACGTACTCCTGATTTCAGTTTTCGGGATATACAGTTCATTCTTAAAAAGGAACACACTGCTATTCAACGTACTAAAATAGAGCTTATCCATATTTTTCAAGCCAACGCCAGGTATTTTTTCGACCTCCATAACAGGTTTTACATTGATTAAAGCCCCATCTTTAATCTCCAGGTCTCCCTTCAACATCAGCGAATTATACACGGGATCAAAATTACTGTCGAGCACAATTTTGCCATCCATATTTGTCGATATCAGCCCTTTGACGTTCTCCGATGTAAAATCATCCATCGTAATGTACTCCTGAAATCCATCTACCATTTGCGAAGCGTCCATCTTGTTGACTTTCGTATGGAAATACACATCCATTTCTCCATCGGTCTTCATTTCAATTTTAGCGGAGCTAAACGCACTGCCTTTATAGGCTTCCATCCACAAACTATCAAGGACATAGTAACTGTCTTTTACCAGGAATTTTGTACCCACATTCCGGAATAAATTTTTGCCATACTTCAATTGATTTGCATGAAACGTCCCGTTGACTTTGTAGGTAAAATTCATTTGATAAGCATCCGGCTGAGGCATTTCAACTTTTGCCTCAGCAACAGAATCAGTAGCCATCAACTTTTCAATCAATGCATAATCAAAATGATCGACACTGAATTTCCCTTTTACCTTCAATTCCTTCGCTTTATTTTGAATAGCCGCGGTGTAAACCGAAGAGATCGTTGTGGCATCAGCGCCAACCTGAAGTCCAAGATACTTTCCATTAAGCTGATCAATCCAAACCGTATCGTTTTTGTACTTCATATGTCCCGACAAATTCTGAACGCACATCATTGAGTCCGGCATATCAAGGCTGAAATCGGCTAAATTGATTGAGAACCTACTGTGAACAAAAAGCAGGTCATTTATCTGTTCCGCAACTGAATCTAATTTTAACGTTGCTTGCGACGAAACTTCTGCTTCCACCTTTCCTTTTAAGCCTCCGACCAGCGAATCAGGCAGCATTTTATAAATTTCGCTTAGGTTAAGGCTGGCCTTTGCAGTGGTTGCATAATCGGGAGCCATCGGGTTTTTCAATGTTCCGGTCAGCTCAACCCTGCTGCTATCCGTTGCCAGCTCCAACTGCCGAACGTCCAGATTTAGGCTTTCAGGTTTCATAAAGCTTCCTGCAATAGCCGTCTTCATGTTTAAACTCTTCAGATTAACATGGCATGCAGGAAGCTCAGCCCGCAAACTGTCAACCTCCAAGTAACCGGGTTGATATCGAATCTGGCCATTCACACCTAATACCGAGAGTGTGCTGTCCAATTCGATATTCACATCTGAGCTCTGCAGATTCACTTTCGTATTGGCTGCTACGCGATCGATAAACGCATCAGTAATTGAATCGGGCAACATCCCGGACGTTGACAACTCTGCCCGAACCCGCCCGGTCATTCGTTTCACCAACGAATCAGCAATAAATGGACTAGCATCATTTAAATCCAGATCAACAGTTGAACTCAATGAATAGGATAAGTGATCCATGTTCTGGATAATCCCCTTCAGGCTGGCGTTGCTATTTGCTGCCACAAAACTAAGGGAGTCTATATTCACACTGGTGGTCTGATTGGCATTGGCTGCTCCGTTTGTTGCATTTGCGATCAAAACAATTCGCTCAATTTCGGGATAGTTTGCGTATTGAATATTGCCATTAGTCAACTCAACGCTCGCTTCAACATGTGGTAAATGCAGCGAGTCGGTCAAACAGCCATTGATACTTGCATTCACATTCAATCTTCCATCCAGTTTATGAATGCTATAATCGGCAAAATAGTTGGAAGGTACATAATTGCATAGCCCGCCCAGATTTAACTCATTCCCTTTGATGCTTAAATCAGCTTGCATGCAACCAGCCAGGGAGACATTCCCCTGAACCTGAACCCGGGCATTATCATCAAGATTGACTTCAAGCTGATCGATATCGATTTTCTGATCTTTGTAATCCAACTTGAACGCGATAGCAGCTTGCTTCATTTGGTCAAGCTGAGTCCCGGGGACGTAGCAATCTGTCAGTGTGGCTTTCCCCTCAACCTCTCCAAAATAAGCTTCGTTATCAATTAAGCCCGACAAGTTAAGCT
>QKCF01000487.1 GCA_003246935.1 Sunxiuqinia sp.
CAAATATAGGCAAATAATATTGATTCCTTTATGCTTTCGCTAAAATAAACTCATACTTTAGTATTCCACTAATATCTGAGTTCCCACAAACACTAAAAAATTATTTTCTTTTCTTTTTGTCATTTTCTTTCACAGTGGTACTCTTGCGTGTTTCCGTGTACTTCTTGTCTCCCATGAACGAATTCACAACCGGCATAATCTGACTATGTTAGAACGAAACCTTTTGCCGTTCTAACTTTCGCTGATTGCAAAACAAGTCAGTCTTCGTAATACATGCCTGATGAATGTTAATTATCATGCTTGATTCCTTTCATGGATATTCACCGGAGGTGCTTTTGCAAAAGAATAAGGCAGTCTCGCATCCTGCCAAAAACCTGTTTTAACAACTGTCCGTCCTCATCATCCATTCGATAACTAAAGAAAGAGTTCATGCGCTTGGAGAGCTGATTCAAGTTCACACCAATCTTGTTGAGCTCATAGTCCAGACTTTTTAGCTGCTCTGCAGTCTCTGCATCCAGAGAAATCTGTTTACGATCCACAGACCGGAAAATCCGGTTTCTCAGGTAATCACTTCGGCAAGCATACTTCCCCCGTTTAACCCAGGAGTCAAGCCGAAGCTTTTCTTTCGAAGTCATCAATAGTTTGACAACGATTTCCCGCTTTTCCTTATCCGGAAATCTAGGTCGTATAGATTATTTGTATTCAGGTTCTTTGAATTTTAGAGGGGAATGCAGGAAACCTTTCGGGGAACGGCTCCCGGCGTGCCGGGACAAGATGAAAAGGTTTTATGGACATAAAAACACATCTCGCATTCCCCTCTTTCTATAAATATTTTCCCTCTGATTTTTCTTTTTCAGTTCCTCTTCGAACGGGTCACTCCAACTGATTTGATCGATTCCAAACATTTTTATTCGCGTTTAAGGTTTTGCTTTTGAAAGCGAATGGCGGACAGTCACCGATAAGCAGCTGCCCGATCGCCGGAACAAAGTTTGGAAGACTCGAGTGACAAAATTGTATAGTTGTTGCCAGGCGGTGTATTTTATATAGTTAAGTAAAAAAAAGGGCGCTGAGCGCACCCTAGATTTTAAGGCGATACAGTTTAATTTGTCTTCCTTGACAGATGAAAATTGCATTTAAACAGTTGGATTCGATGGACTTTGGAGGATGGAAAAAATTTTACCTCAAAGAAAGAAAACAGGCAAAAAAAGAAAGAAAGCCGATAGTCCAGCTGGCCGGGCTCAAATTGCAGGGCTGATCCGTCCGGTGATCTTCACGCTAAAGAAAAGAAGTGGTTCAAGATAGCAGTCCAATTCCGGACGGATCACTTGCTATAGCCTTGCAGTTTGGGTGAAAGGCCGGCTAAATTGGCTTTTCTTTTGGGTTTGACTGATCCGAATACCTTTTCAAAGGTATGGAAAGTGTGGGCGGGCTAAAGGCAAGTATAGCGCCGGAGCGGAGAGAAGGGGTTTCTCTTGCCGTGAGGTGCAAAGCGGGTCCGGAGTGAAGATGAGTGAAAGAGCGACCAGTTCCGTTGGGCACAGCCAGCGGAGAAAGGAAGCGCCGAACGAAACGTAACGATGGTTCGGCTGCACTGGGGAAATTGCTTACAAAAGCAATATCCATCAACTAAGAACAGCTAATTTGATCTAACAAAAATAGGAAAGTTGCCGCTGCAGTGAAACCCCTAGGTTATCAGGCTTGGCCTGGCTCCGGTGGATGAAACGAAAGCCGGCATCTTTCTTTTGCCACCTAGGCTTGTGAGTGCAGCGCCTAGCTGGCGGAGCGATCAGGCCGCAGGTCAACTTCAAAAAAGCCGACTATGAAAAGCCGGCTCATCATATTTATCTTCAATTCATTTTAATAGCTCGAAATTTACTCACAAACAATATCTGATGGTTTTCTCAATCTGATGTTGCTGAATGTCACATCGCTATTCGCAGCAAAAATCCCCCAATGAAAACCGCTCATTTTATAAATGCGGGTAGTTAGCATAGCCTCGTTGTTGATATATACCGAAACCATAGAGTTCTCAACAACAATACGAACATAGCAGTTAGTATTTGGATCTAGAATATATGGAACATCATCATCGGCAGGAGTTTCAGGAGTTAGTTCTGTACGTTTGGTTTTATCAAAGCTAAAACGGCCTTGAGAAGGAACGAAACGTAGGCTGTAAAATTCGTTCCAGCCATCGCATGCCCCAAGCATAAAGCCAAAATCTTTTCCAGACCATGCGTAAGAAACATCCGCCGTGATAATATACTGATCCAAGTCGATTGGTTCAAAAATGACATTATATACATCCCAGTCACCGGGACTTACGATGTGATATGAGTTATTGTCTCCTATTTGGGATACATCGCCCCACTGACTGTCTTTCTCAATTTGCTGTTCCTCTTGAAAAAGATAGTTTTCAACCGTATGAGGAATTGTTATTTTCAGATCTCCATCGGGCAATTGAATAAATTTGTGCACATTTAAATTTCCGCCCCACTTTTTTACAGCCTCATCAGTATCTCCGTCATTAACATTAGTCCATCCAAACAGGTATCTGTCGTACTGGTCAGCAGCTGTCTTCGCTCCATAGGTACCTTTCCCCGTAAACCGAGAATATCCGCAGGGTTCTGACCAAGGACCAAACATAGAATCACTTTTTCTGTAGTAAATATTTTTGCTATTGTAATCTGAAAATAACAGGTAGAAATAGTCTCCTTGTTTAAATAATTCAGGACATTCCATCATGAAGAAATTCGAACTGTCTCCGTCATATAATACGCCCTCGTATGTCCAGTTAAAAAGATCAGATGAAGAGAAATAGGGAATTACACCTTTCCATTCACCATTAACATCTTTACGAGCAGACAAGACCATGTAATATTTCGAGTTATCCGGGTTGTAGTACACAAAAGGATCTCGCCAGTTATCCTGCTCATCATAACTCAGACCAGATGGAGCATAAATAGTAGTGAATGAACTAACCTTCTCAAACGGCTGATTTATACTGTTAGTTGAAGCCATCATAATCCCTTCTTTTCTTGTAACACACTCTGAAGGGAAGTTTGGATTATGTCCTGTATAAAAAGAATAGTAAGTACTTTTCTTCTTAACGATACATCCTGTACCTAAAGCAAAATCTTGATCACACCCTTCAGTACTACACGTAAGTGCGGTCCTCTTTAGTTCTTTGTAGGAACAAAAATCAGATGTTTTTGCAGCATACCAAGAATGTCGTTCATTCATACCATCATCCCAGATATCTTTTAAATAGAAAGTATAAAATTTTGAATTGTCTTGGTCATAAAAAGGCATCACATCTCCAATTCGATAACCATCATTGCACATATAGAAAATCGAATAATCGGTTTCTTCCGGTTTTTGTGTGCAATTCAATGCTGATTTCAAATGAGGCTTAGAACTTTGAGTTGTATTTTCTTCGTTGTACAATGCCTCTTTTGAGCATCCGAAAACTACAGCAACAACTCCAATAAGCAGAAAAATTCTTTTTCTTTTCATGGTTTAATATTTTATGATTTAGTAAAAATTAGGCACAAGGGGTCCCGCTGGCAAAGTCTTGTTTTTGCAGGCTCTCCTTTATCAAGAGAATAAAAAAGAGAAGGCTGTCAAGAAGATTAGACGACAGCCTCTCTTGTGTAAAAGGATCTAAAATCCGTATCTAACTAAAAAACCAATTCCCTGTTATATTCCGGCATCGCACCATTTTGTGTACACACATAAGCAGATAGATTAACAGCCATTTGATGGGTCTCCGGCAATGGTTTCTCGGACAACAAACCAACGACCATTGCAGCGGTGAACGAATCACCAGCCCCCACAGTATCTGCAACCTTAACCTTCGGCGTTTCAATGAAACTGCTTTCTGTGCCGGTTATGAGATAACTACCTTCAGTTCCGCAGGTTAATGCAACCAATTTCAGATTGAATTGATTAAGTAGTGTCAAACAATTCTCCTTATCATTCCCATCGAGGCCAAATAAATCGGCTACAATCTTAATTTCATCATCATTTATCTTCAGAATATTACACTGGGTCAGCGATTGTTCAATCAAAACCTTCGAGTAGAACTGCTGTCGCAGGTTAATATCAAAGATCTTCAGAGCTGAGTCCGGGACAAGACGCACGAAGTCATGAATTGTTTGTCCCGACACTTTACTGCGCTGAGCCAATGAACCAAAACAAACAGCTTTAGTGCTTGTTGCAATCTTCTCATATTCTGCCTTCATACCAATGAAATCCCAGGCCACAGGTTCGCAAATTTCGTATTGCGGGATACCATCACCACTTAGCGTTACTTGTACTGTGCCAGTAGGATAGTCCGCCTTCTGAATATCGTACTGTAATTCTACCACATCCAGTTTCCGGATGATCTCTTCACCCAGCTCATCCTTTCCAATAGCACTGATGGCCAAACCGTCAAGTCCTAATTTAGACACGTGAAAAGCAAAATTACATGGGGCTCCCCCCATCTGTTTGTGATCCGGGAACACATCCCATAACAATTCTCCAATTCCTATTACTAATGATTTTTCTTCCATAGTTTTTTAGATAAGTCCTAATTCTTTTTCAATTTGTTCCAAGGATTTTCCTTTCGTTTCCGGGATCCATATTTTTACAAATACAAAGGCGATTATCGAGAAGATGCCGAAAATCCCAAACAGATAGCTCAATCCCAATCCCCCTTGGATGACCGGAGCAAAATAAACGGTCAGAAAGGTACACAGCCAGCTAACGGCTGTTGAGAACGACATAGCCACTCCTTTTATGCGGTTCGGATAAATCTCGGAAATAATCACCCACATTACCGGGGCAAACGAAGCAGCAAAGAAGGAAATGTACACTAACAAAGCAGTCAGCACGCCGGGGCCATACTGCACCGGTTTGGCAAACTCCCAAGTTAGGTAAGCCAGGGAAACAATCATACCGACAGCCCCCCAAAGTAGTAAGGTTTTGCGGCCTTTCTTATCAACCAGCCACAAGGCAACAATGGTCATCAAAAAGTTAACCAGCCCTACGATCATTGACATCATCATGGAATCACCCTTTGCCGCACCGGCAGCTTTGAACATTTCCGGGGCAAACATGATAACGGCGTTAATCCCGGTGATTTGCTGAAAAGCAGCTATCAATGTTCCGATTGCCACAACCTTTCCGGTTTTCCCCTTAAACAGTTCCGAAATGGACAGTTGCTTTTTCTTTCTTTCTTCGGCAATGGTTCTTTCGATCTCAGGAAGTTCATCTCTAACCAGTTGTTCACTTCCGATTTTACGCATAATCTGGGCCGCTTCATTTTTCTGCCCCTGAGCAACCAGCCAACGGGGACTTTCGGGAAATGAAATCACGATAAATACTAGATACAATAGCCCAAAAAGAGCAGGTACTACTAACATATACCGCCAGCTATCATCACCCAGCCCAATCAGCAGGTAATCGAAAATGTAGGCCAGCACAATACCGATGGTAATTGCAAACTGGTTCATCGACACCAATCGCCCACGGTTGTGTGCGGGTGCAATCTCTGAAATATACATTGGGCAAACCACCGATGTCGCTCCTACCGCCAATCCAGAAAGTATGCGGAAAATGATTAATATAGCTGATGACCCGGCCACCGCACAACCCAAAGCCGAGATAATGTAAAGAAAAGCAGTGGCCATCATTACTTTTTTTCGACCGTACTTCTTGGTGAAATTCCCAGTGAACAAGGCACCGATCAAACAGCCGATGGTCAGCAGGGCTGCCACCGTTCCCAGTCCGCTGTCGGTAAGCGAGAACTCACCCTTCAGCATATCCACAGCACCGGAGATTCCGGCCATATTTAATCCAAAAAGCAACCCGCCATTTATGGCAACAAAAGTGGTCCAGTACAAAAAGCCTGCATGGACTTGATTCGTCTGATTCATTGATTTAGTTTTATTTCTTGTGTTTTAATTTCCTAATTCCTTCATTCCAAATGCTACTTAACGGCCATAGTGTTCCTTCACTTAATGGGATTTCGCCGTGTTCTGAAAAGAGCTTGATTGAGTTGAACGATTCCGTTGGAAAAAACTGTTCAGTCATAACAACCAGTCCGCCTTTGGCAAACAGTTCAACGGATGACCGATCGATAATCAGGTGCATATCAAGGATTGGATCATTGTTGATATAAGGTGCGAAATGCTTTCCGGCAAATTCATTATTCGAACTGTCCCAGCCAGCTTCTGTACGGTCGATGAAGAACAGTTTGTTCAGATTATCGTAACCGATCAACAGCTTTTGATCATTGGCATTAGATAGAATAATCCCGAAACGTTCAGCAAAATTTACTGCAGAAGAATTTTTAGTGTCAAAATGAAGACTGACTTCGATCGGAAACTCAAGAGACTTTTTTATTTCCAATTCACCAGAAACCGTTTCTGGCTTTAACTGTTGCTCTTTTCCCCGTAACGATTGAAGTTCTTCCACCGGCCTCGACACCAACAAGAAATCATTATAAACTTCTACCAATTCCAATTCCCGGGCTACTGTCATTGCACCTCGCCATTTGCCAGTAGGAATTTCATTTGCATATTGCCAGTTATTCAACCAGCCAATAAACAATCTACGTCTGTCTTCAGTCGGAACATTAGACCACGTTACTCCTGCGTAATTGTCTTTGCCGTAATCGACCCATTTTGTTTTGGTCCCTTCGGAAATAAAAGTGTGCCCGTCAAAATCACCAACAAAATACTGTGTAGCAGATCCGCCGTTCGGCCCTCCTGAACCGATGCTAACTAGCATCACCCATTTGGTGGTATCCCCGGTCTCCATCGGGAATAAATCCGGGCATTCCCAAACGCCGTTATGCGCTCCAGTACCTTCCCCGAAATTGCTTTCGAAAGTCCAGTCAATGAGGTTTGGTGAAGAATAAATACTGACGTGATCCTGCACAGCCAGAATCATCATCCAGCGGTTTGATTCCATGTGCCAAAACACCTTAGGGTCGCGAAAATCCCGGATACCTGGGTTTGGTAATACCGGGTTGTATTCATATTTTGTCCAACTGCGTCCTTTATCGGTGCTGTACGCTATTCCTTGGTATTCAAAATTATTCACGCCTGTGTCTTCCAACGGGCGGTTGTGATAAGTGTAAATAGCTACTAGCGGCGGATTTTCTTTCGTTCCCAAACCTGAGGTATTGTTTTCATCAGCAACGGTGCTACCCGAAAAAATCCAGCCAAGTGAGTCCGGAAACAGCGCGATCGGCATCCGTTCCCAATGTATCAGGTCAGTGCTTTTAGCATGCCCCCAGTGCATTGGCCCCCAAATGGTACTGTCGGGGTAATATTGATAAAACAGGTGATATTCGCCGTCATAATAAACCATTCCGTTTGGATCGTTCATCCACATGCTATCCGGTGAAAAATGCACTTGAGGACGATACGGTTCATCGTTTAAAACGATCCCATTTGTGTCTTTAGTCACACTAACGCAGGAAAATAAGAGTATTCCGCAAAGTATTACTAAAAATATTTTCATAATTTACTAATTTAATATTAATGATGATCATCTAAATGTTTTACCTGGGATGTCCCCTATAGGTGCAATAACCTATTTACATTCAGATAGCAGCCAGCAATTATAACTGATTGAGAATTACTATACTCAGCAATAATTCAATTACTTCGTGTTTTATTGTCAGACTGATTTTTAAAGTTCAATCAACATGGTAGAATAGCACTAATATAAGTCACTAATCCTCTGTTCTAATGAATACTACAATGTTCGAATAAGTCAAAACACATAATTTAAGAACCACTTACTCTAAGCGTCGAGTACGAGCTGAATTCTTAATTTCGAAGAGAATAAAATTTTATCCTAATAATCTTAGTTTTCGGTTTTATAGACAGCGAGATCTGACACATCAATACGTCCATTATCCACAAAAATAGTCCATGGATTTTTATCCATTTTGTAAATACGGTTTGTAAAAGCAACATTATTATTTACATAAACCACACAAATGGACTTTTCGATAATGATTTTGATATCAAAAATCTTATTATCCGGTACTATTAATGGCGTAAAATTCAATTCATCAGTATATGAACCCGTTGAGTAATGAGACTCTCTGTTAAGAAAAAGAGCCGGCATTGAATACCGGTTTGAAGATGTCAGATCAAAAGCAACAGAATAAACCTGAGATAAATCATCACAAGCGCCAAACGAAAATCCAAAGCCGGTAGATTGAGATGCATCAATACTAAGTTCAATTTTTACAGGAACTGTATTTCTATTAAATAAAGCATAAGATCTTCCATTCTGATAGTTCAGTGTGTATGCCCCTGCTTCTCCTGAAACATCACCCTCTGATTTTAACTTTAGAAACTCTGTCGGAACATTGAACTTATTATCTACAGCTTCAGGAATTGTAGGGTATAACTTGCCACTGGCTTGTTGAACCAGTTTATGTGTAATTAAACTACCTGCCCAATCAAGTTCATTATTACCATTTACCTCCTGTCCGGTAGAACACCATCCTGAAATATAACGATCGGTGCCATTAGAGGTTGTTTTTCCAGCATAAAAATAGAGCCCGTCTAAAGTTTCGTGATGTCCTGTTGCATCCTCGCATCGTACCCAAGGACCATCAGGAGAGTCGGATATTCTATAAAATGTTTTACGATGCTCATCACGATTAATTCTTGAAAAAACCAAATACCATTTATTACCTATCTTAAAAATATCCGGACATTCCAGAATCTCAGCATCAGAATTAAATTCTGTTAGAGGTGATATTAAATCCCAATTTTCAAGGTCTGTTGATTTATATCGAACTAATACCCCTTTCCCATCCTTTGTAGAAGTAACCAGCATTACATAGGCAGACTTATTTGGATCATAGTACACACATGGATCTCTAAAATTATTTTTATCATATCCATCCGGTGCTTCAAATGTAAATGACGGAACTTTTGTAAAAGTCTTCATATCAGTTGAAGTTGCCAGCATCACTTTCTCCGCTGGATATAAGCTTCCATTATGCCCGGTATAATAACCATATAGCTTCCCTTCTGAATTTCTTATAAAACTACCAGTTCCTAAATACGCTTCCTGTGAATCGGCTGTTTCTGTGGGTATTGCTTGAGTAAATCCTGAAAAAGTGCCATAATCACTTGTTGTTGTGCAATAGATTGGATGCTCTGTAGTTGCACCGTTTCTCCAATCTTGCAAATAAAACAAATAAAACTTGTCATCATCCGAATTAAAATATGGCATCGGATCTCCAACATAGCCACTCTGAGGTTTGTAAAATGTAGAATAACCACCACTCTCAACAACTGATCTACATGTTGTTGTTGTGTCTACAACTACCGGAACCTCCTCTGTATCTTCTTCCTCACTCTTAGAACAACTTGTACTTAAGAATAGAATTATCTGCAATAATAATAGTGGTAGAATTTTCATAATTTTTATTTTTTAGCGGACGGAAAAAAATCCCGTCCGCATATTTCAATTATTATTCTTTTGGATGTGCTTTCACTTCATCCCAATACATCATTTGCGAATCAAAACCATCTTTAATCAAATGAGGCATAACTAGAATATTATTAATCATAGCTGTACGCCACTCTGGAATATAAAATGTTAACTCTTGCCATTCGCCAAGATGCTCAGCAGAATATTCAGCATGTAACCAATCTTTGACTCCATCAGCCGACTGTATTTCAAGTTGAACATCACCGGCTACCTCTTTCAATATCATCATAGTTATAGTTCCATAAAGAGCAGGGTCAACATCCACTTGATTATCCCCCCACAAGGCCCCTCCATACCATGGTTCCTGACTAGGGTCCCGAGTAACCATAACACAAGTCGAAGTTGAATTGATGCCATCTGTTACAGGGTTAGCATATCCATTATTAACCGAAATGTCGCCAACAGATTCCCAGGTTGGGGATACATCCTCTCCATTGTAAAGTACATATCCTTTAGGAAGTGCTTTCACTTCGTCCCAATACATCATTTGCGAATCAAAGCCATCTTTAATCAAATGAGGCATAACTAGAATATTATTGATCATAGCTGTACGACTATCTGGAATTACAAATGTTAACTTTTGCCATTCTCCGAGATGATCTGCAGAATAGTCAGCATGTAACCAATCTTTGACTCCATCAGCCGACTGTACTTCAAGCTGAACATCACCGGCTACATCTTTCAATATCATCACAGTTATAGTTCCATAAATGGCCGGATCAACATTTACCTGATTGGCGTTCCATAATGCACCTCCAAACCAGGCTTCCTGTTCTGGGCCTCGAGTAACCATAACACAAGTTGAAGTTGAATTGATGCCATCTGTTACAGGATTAGCATATCCATTATTAACAGAAATGTCGCCAACAGATTCCCAGGTTGGGGATACATCCTCTCCGTTGTAAAGTACAAGAACAGATGTAAGCGCCTCTCCTAGGTTAACAGTAACCTCATAATTAAATACCGACCCCAGATAATTAAGGGAATATGTTACGGGATTCGTAAAATCGACTTCAGCACCTTCTGCAGGAGTTAATGTAGCGCCTTCAGTATATTCAACAACCGGACTCAATGAAGTAACATCAGTACCTTCCGGCAAATAAAATACAATCGTCTTATTTTGATCATCAATTGTACCTTCAACCGAATTGATTTTAAAACTTGTAATTTTAGCCCTGACAACATCCACAGATACAGTATACTTTTGATATAAATCTGAATTAGTTACCGTATAAACTACGTCAAGTAATTTTCCTTCAGCATTTGCAAAGTCAACAGATTCACCACTACCAGGTGTTATTTCTGCTCCATCTGCAACTGTTATTTCCGGAGATAATCCAGTCAAGTCAGAACCTGAAGGAAGAATAACTGAAATGGTTGAATTTTCCTCATTTATTGTACCTTCTACTCCATTCACAACAAATGAATGAATACTTGTATCCCCTGAAAAATCCAAGCTATCTTGAGCATCCTCTTCACAAGAAAATAAAACTACAGATAACAGGATAATGATATATTTATAAATATAAGTTTTCATAATAATCTCCATAATTAAAATCCATAATTCTGCACATAACTCCCTTTGCTAAAATTAATTTGCTGTATAGGAATAGGCACATACTCATTTTTGTTTTTCTCAAATTCAGCACCTTGATAATAAGTATGGTCAGTAGCTTCTCCTAAATAATAGGCATTCATTACTGAATCAGCGATACCCCAACGAACCAAATCAAAGAACCGACTACCTTCCATTGCAAATTCAAGACGTCGTTCCCAACGTAATGCTTTTCTAGCATAAGCTTTATCCCAACCTGCTGCTCCATAAGTATTGATTTCCAAATTCCCTGCAAACGAGATTAAATTGATACTAACTTTTGCCCTATTTCTTACCTGGTTAATTAAATCGCGGGCCTCATTAAGATCACCACCATCGATTTCAATAAGCGCTTCAGCTCTCATCAATAACACATCTGCATATCGAATAATAATATTGTTTTTCGAGTTGGCATACCACGACCCTGTTTTTACATAATATTCACTGGCTGGATCAACATTCTCTTTCAGTGAAGAATAGTACCCATACATATTGGGGTTCCTCGACTGATTTTGTTCATAATTTACATCTGTATATTTATAGGGCTTACCAGGAATAGCAACTGTATGGAAAAGTCTTGGATCAACCTGATCTGTACTCTCACTATAATCTGCGTCATTGAATGTATCAAACATTGGTACCCCATTTACTGTCTTGAACGCATTTACAAGGTTCTGACTTGGCTTATTAAAATCCCCTCCGGGTGTAGGAGTAGTCAGGGCATTCCCCATATTTAGCCTGCCGTAGGTAGTTCCGTCTGCTTGCGAATATTGAACAGAAAATAGTGCTTCCGGACCATTTTCATGGACTCCCGGTAGAAAATTATACGCAAAGTCATTCTCCAGCTTGTATGGTGATGTCATCACATATGCAGTATAATCCAATACTTTTTGTAAATCAGCCTGATTAATCGACGTTATAGCATGACTGCCATCTTCGTTGTCTTGACGATATGCTTTGTATAGATAAACTTTAGCGAGATAGGCTGCGGCTGCATATTTGTTTGCGCGTCCTACTTCATCCTGTTCTTCGGGTAGGTTGTTGTATGCAAATTCAAAATCATCGGCAATTTTTTGCCATAGTTCATCATTTGTATACTTTACATTTGAAAGGGTTGAAATATCTTCAGGAGACATTGTTTCATCGATATAAGGCACCATTTTAAATATGATCTTCTGGATAAAATGCATGTGTCCACGTAGAAAACGCATTTCCGCCATTCGAACATTTTTATTAGGCATCTCCTCTTCACTAATTTGATTTAGCAGACTTAATGCAAAATTGGCTCTGGAAATAGCGACATAATTTCGATACCAAAATACATCCGTATACCAGGTCTCATTTCCTATTGAAGGAGAAGATATTTCAAGAAAGTGTAAAAAATCACCATCATTCTGGTCATTCCCTCCTTTATAGGCATCATCGGACCGGACATTCCCATAATTCCATAAACTCAGCGGTCTGTTAATTTCATCATTTCCAATGGCTGCGTAGGCGGATATTACTTCATTCTCAATCTGTTTGGCTCCGGCAAGATTATCCTCAGTTAATGTACCATAAGATGGAACATCTAAATAGTCATCGCAAGAAGTCAGATGTAGAGAAAGCAGCAATATGAAAAATATTTGATATGTTTTCATTGTGTGTGTTTGATTTAGTTCTTAAAATGTGATATTCATCCCAACAGTATAGGAAATAGAAATTGGATAAGCTAAAGCAGGATTTTCAGGATCCAACCCAGTAAAATCTTTGCTTTTAATTGTCAGCAAGTTCTGTCCACTAACATACAATCTGGCTTTTGACAATTTAAGTTTTGCTAACACATCCTTTGGTAAGGAATACCCTAGTTGAACGAGTCTAAGTTTCAAATAAGAACCATTTTCTACATAATATGAAGAAGTTCGCTTTTCATTATTTAAATCGTTGAATGCTAATGCTGGGATATCTGAACCGGTATTTGTAGGGCTCCAGGCATCTAATACACGTGTTCCCTTATTTGACCCTAATTCATCTACTGCCCAAAAATCGGTAAATCTCTTTACTGAATTATAAACATCAACGCCATAAACACCTTGCATGAAGGCTGTAAAATCGAAACCTTTCCAACCTAACGCGATATTCAATCCACATTCAAAGTCGGGATGTGGAGTTCCAATCCATGTTCTGTCCTTTTCATCAATAACATCATCATCATTCAGGTTTTTCCATTTAACCCGACCAAGTCCTTTCCCTACCTGATTAATATAATTATCCACCTCGTCCTGTGTTTGAAATAATCCGTCTGCTACATATCCATAAAAAGAATTTAGAGGTCTGCCTAAAATATTATCAGTAGTTCCGTTTCCTCCATAATTATTTACTACACTTTCCGGAAGCTTGGTAATCTTATTTCTATATCCTGATAGGTTTGCATTAATGTCATATGAAAAACCAGACGACGTTTCATTTCTGTAACCAAGCGCAATTTCAAGGCCTTTGTTCTCCATTGAAGCTCCGTTTACCCAATGGTCTCCTCCTTCACCAATTGCACCTAAATATGGTGGGTTTACTAAGATATCTTCAGTATTTTTTAAATAAGCTTCAACACTACCATATATTGACTCATTATAAAATCCAAAGTCAAGTCCAATATTTGTTTGCGTTGTTGTTTCCCATTTAATTCCATCATTTGCTCTTTGAGCTAGCGAATAACCTGAAGGTAGCATTCCTGAATTAGCACCACTGATGTCGTAAGCCGTTCCAGTATTAACTCCTGCTCCAGTTTCACCAATATAGTTGGCGTAAATCAGAGTTCTGTTCGCATAATTATTAATCTCTTGGTTACCTGTTTGTCCCCAACCAACACGAAGCTTCAAGTTTGAAATAACTTTCTCTGTTCCATCCATAAAACCTTCCTGATTGATACGCCATCCGACAGAAAAAGCAGGAAACATTGCATATCGGTTGTCTTTACCAAACCTTGAAGAGCCATCTCGTCTTAACGTTGCAGAAGCAAGGTATTTATCTGCAAAAGCATAATCAATTTTTCCAAAAAATGAGTTTAACTTATAACCTGTTGCGTTACCTGCTGAATACATCTCTCCCACACCTGCATCAGGCCACATATAATCCGGATCTTCAACTTCATAGGTTCTTCTTTCTGTTGAGAAATTGATATCTGAATTATCAATTATTTCTGTACCGAGTAACACGGTGAACTTGTTTTTATTAATCTTAAAATCGTAATTAGCCGTATTAGTCCAGTTCCATTTTGTTGAATGGCTTTGTATAATTTTTGAAGAAGTAAGGTCAGATCCTAATCTTCCGGTAAAACTGTAAGTGAGAACACGTTGATAATAATTAGAATAATCAAGACCAAAACTACTTTTAATATGCAGGTTCTTTATTGGTTGAATATCGATGTATGCATTCCCAAATAATCGCCAGTAGTCGTAAGCATTATCTTTATTGGCATCAAGTATTCTGGCAGGATTATCTCTATCTCGCATACGTGAAGTTACACTTCCCCAATCTCCATCAACTGTTTTTACCGGCATAACAGGAAGAGATAATATTGCCAAATCAAGTACACCACCAGGCGTTTGCAATTCGGACGTTTTATTTATAGTTAAGTTTTCTCCTATCGTAAGTAAGTCGCCTAAAATCTTTCGAGTAGTATTGATACGGGAAGAAAAACGTTTAAAGTAAGTTTCATTAACGGTTCCTTTATTATCGTAATATCCCATCGAAAAGAAATTATTCGATTTGGCAGTTCCACTACTGATGGACAAATTGTATGATTGTGCAAAACCAGGTCTTGTTATTTCGTTAAACCAATCTGTATCTGATGACAACATTGTATTGGTGCCGTCTACGGCATCAATATATTTGGGCAATTTCATTCCATTTAACACCGGGTTACCCGATTCGTCATACGAATAATCATACATGTAGCCAATTTGGTTTGTATTGGGATCTCCTCCACTATTCATCATTGCCTGCCATTGTGCCTTCCCAAACTGTTGTGAATTCATCATGTCAATTACTTTTCCGTAATGAGAAAAGGTATGAAAGGAGTCAAAATTAACGCGGGTCTTTCCGTCCTTACCTTGCTTCGTAGTAATAATGATTACACCATTACCTGCTCTGGAACCATAAATACTGGCTGCTGAAGCATCTCTCAGCACCTGTATACTTTCAATATCAGCCGGGTTCAACTCGTGCATTCCTCCTTTAGTAGGTACACCATCAATTACATACAAAGGATCGTTATTATTTAATGTACCAATCCCCCTGATTCTAACCGTTGCAGCACCGCTTGGACTACCATCTGAGCTAATACTAACACCAGGAATTCTCCCTTGCATGGCTTTTACAGGGTTATTTTCACCTTGCTTCATGAGTTCATCAACTTTTACAACCGAAACAGCCCCGGTTAAATCGGCTTTCCGTTGGGTTTGATAGCCAGTTACAATAACTTGATCTAATCCGATAGCTTCTTCCTGAAGTACTACCTCAATTTTCGTTTTTCCGGCAACAGGTATTTCCTGAACTTTCATCCCGACAAATGAGACTACTAATATTGCATTTTCTGGAAGGCTTGTTAACGAATAATTTCCATTTACATCGGTGATTGTTCCGTTTGTTGTTCCTTTTACTATAACTGTTGCACCGGGAAGTGGCTCACCGTCCTTGTCGGTTACTTGCCCTGTCACAGATTTCTGCTGCTGCACATCACCTTGCTGTTTTTGGGATGGAGAGAGGATAATCTTGCGATTTTCTATTTTATACTGAATATTCTGACTGGCAAAGATCTGATCAAGCAAATCCGTAATTGACTTATCCTTTGCGTTAATCGTGACTTTCTGGTAGACATCAACAAATTCGTTATTGTAAATAAAAAAGTATCCACTTTGATCTTCTATCTCTGACAAAACGTTCTTTATTAACGCATTATCCCGGTTAATTGAGAATGTTTTGGATTGGGAAAAAGTCCCGGAAGCCAGTAGCGTAAAGGTGGATAAGAAGAAAAAGAAGGTCGTTAGTTTCATAATAAACAGAACTTTAGTCCTCAGAATACGATGAAGTATTCCATTCATGTTTGATTTTTTCATAAATTCGAAATGTTTAATTTTTTAAACTCAATTCTAATGTCTGTTGGTAGCAGACATTTTCCGAACAGGAAGGTGGTGGTACACTTTCCTGTTTTTTTCAAAATTGCTTTTAGTTAGGTATTCATCTAATTCATTTTAAGCTTTATAATTCGTTTCGTATATCTTCCCTGAACGTCTTTCTGAGCAGGTATAATTTCGTAACTCAAAGGAGAGGTAAGGCTAAATGTGTGGAGAATCTCATCAACCGATTCGTTAATAAAGGTTCCGGTAAAACGATATTTTTTTAAATCCGGATCCTCAAGGCGGATTTCTACATTGTACCAATTTTCGAGTTTCTTCATCACATCCATGATGGGATCATCGCTAAATACCATCTTTCCATCAATCCAACCAACATATCTTTCCAACTCGTAGGCTTTCGTTTTGCTTATCTTGTTTTCTTTTACATCAAAGTGGGCCTTTTCATTAGGATCTAATACCATTAATGCTTTTTCGATTTTCTGATTGGAACGGCTGATTGCAACTTTTCCCTCAAGCAATACCACATCAATAGTCTCGTCTTTATTATAGGCATCGACATTAAATTCCGTGCCCAGGGCTTTTACTTCTATCGCACCAGCCTGAACGATAAACGGATGCTCCGGATCTTTAGCTACATCGAAATAAGCCTCACCACTCAATTCAATACGTCGTTGTTTTTTAGATGTAAACTGATTAGAGAATCGAAGTGTACTCCCTGAATTCAGAAATACCCGTGAACCATCAGGAAGATCAACATGCGTACGAGTTCCCGCAGCGGCTGTAACTTTCTCATAATATTCACCTGTTGATTTCAATCCGATGAAGAAATAGTTGTAACTACCTGCCAACAAAACAGCCAGCACCAAAACTGCAGCGGCTTGATAGAGTAATTTTAAACGAATTATTTTCGATGAATTTATTTCCGCTCGTTTATGCACCAAGTTTAAGGCTGAATTTTGATCGACCCGAGATGGGATATGGAACTCACCTGTCTTTTTCCACAAAACTTGAATATCCTCAAACTCAATTTGATTTTCCGGACTTTTTGAAATCCACTCCTCAAGGATCCGGGATTCTTCGGAAGAAATTGTAGTCGTTAACTTTCGGGCTATGATTTCGTAAATTTGGTCTGACTTCGTAGACATTTTATTGCATTTTGCCCTACTGACTCCACATACCAGCCCAAACCCTACACTATCAGGTCATTTTTTTCGATTTTGCCGCATTTGAGCAGACTAACAAAACAATAACTCACTAATTATCAGCCATCAGAATAAGCCCCAAGCATTAAAAAAATTTTCTTGCAATGCGCAAAAAGAATAAAATCGGATTCGTTGAGAATCTCTTTGAGGATGGAAGAAATTCATTTAGTTCGACACGTAACAATTTTAGCGACCTGCCAATAAGTGCCTCGACTCCCTTCACTGAGATTTTCATTTCTTCTGCAATTTCCTTGTTGCTTTTATTTTCAAAGCGACTCAATTCAAAAGCTTCTTTACACCTTGCTGGAAGTTTCGCCATTGCAACGACAAGCCTCTCTTCAAAATCCTTCCCTATAATCTCATTTTCAGTGGAATGATCGGCAATATTAATATTTAACTCTGCATTTAAATGATGCTTCTTATAATCGGAAATATAATCGGAAATCTGGTTCTTCGTCATGACCGTCAGGTAGCCTCCAAGATTGGCAATTTTACCCATTACAAAACGTCTTTCCCATAACCTGATGAACACATTTTGAACTAGGTTCTGGGCCATATCAGCATCATGAATAAACGTATATGAGAAGCGACAGAGATTATCGTAATACCGTCGAAAAATGATGTCGAATGCCTTGCTATTCCCCTCCTTCAGCTCAAGAAGCAGAATATTATCCGGACTTGAAATATCGATTTTTTGTTTCGGCATTGGTGCAAAAATAAACCGTTTTTTCTTACGAAAGTCGAATTTTTCAGTGAGCCCCTAATTTCACATATACTATTTAATAACTCACGAAAAAGAATAATAGGCAGTAATCCACTATTCCTTTTTTGGGCTTCCATCATCAAACAAGAATATAATAGATGACTATTCTAACATCTGATTTGTTGGTGATCCATTGTTTTAGCACACTACCTTTTAGTACACGCACATTTGGATACACCCTATATCGAGAAGAAGAAAAGATGAAAAATTTTTACAAATCAGTCATTTAATTATAGGCCCTCGATCATGGTTACATTTCTAACGTTGCATTTGAATGCTTCAAATACCGTTCACCACTACACAATACTACAAAGAAGAATTGAGCGGATGACATTAAAGCCACCCACTCAAATTCTGACCTAACTAAAAAAACAAGTAGCGTTCTTTCAGGCAGCTGAACTTTGTCAAGTTAACTAATCAGCTCGATAATCGCCTTTACTTCTTCTTTTGAAGCGTTGCCTGCCAGATATTTAGATTTATGCGTATTCCATCATTTTCGCTTTATACTTTTAGTACACGCTTATTTGAATACACCCTATATCGAAAGAAGAAAAAACGGAAAAATTTTACACTACGTAATGCATGATCGTCTCAACCACCACTGCTGGCAGATATGCTGCCAATTTCACACTCAAAACTTTCAAGGCACACGTGATATTCGCGTCCACAGATTTGATCGAAATCTGCAGCTCCTTAGTTGTTGAATAAGGACGAAAACCTGGAGTAGCTATTCCGGATTTCCATTCACCATCCCTTGATTTAAGGTATATGCAAGAGTTATCACGAATAATATTACTTTAACCTGACTTACTTAGCATTAGTTATTGCTCCCAAAAACTACTATTAAAAAACAGGATACCCTATCACAAAATTGAAACACAAACAGTTCCCCTTTACTGATTGCTGGGGCATGGTCGTTCGATCTAAAGTCTAATGTTTTTAGCCTCCAAAAGAAAAATCACGTTGAGAATACTCCGGCATCGCTCCTTTTTGCGTACACACAAAAGCTGAGAGATTGACTGCCATTTCATGTGTTTGTGTTAATGTTTTGCCTGTCAACATACCAACAACCATAGCAGCCGTAAACGAATCACCGGCGCCAACAGTATCGGCAACTTTTACAGTGGGGGTTTCCATGAAACTAACGTCACCTTTAGTTATCAAATAACTACCTTCAATGCCACAAGTTAGCGCCACCATTTTCAGTTTAAACCGGTAAAGTAACTCTTCACAGTTTTCTTTATCATTGCCCTGCAACCCATACATTTGAGCAACAAGCTTAATCTCGTCATCATTTATCTTTAAGATGTTGCATAATTTAAGCGACTCATCCAGCAAGGCCTTCGAGTAAAAATGCTGTCGCAGGTTAATGTCGAAAATTTTTAACGCGGCATCGGGAACCTGACTGACAAAATTCCGAATGGTCGCTTTAGAGACTTCTCCCCTTTGCGCTAACGAGCCAAAGCAAACAGCATCTGTTACACCAGCAATCCCCTCATAATCCGGGTTCATTTCAATAAAATCCCAAGCTACTGGTTCACAAATTTCATATTGCGGAACTCCTTCGCCACTGAGGGTCACCTGCACAGTGCCGGTAGGATGATCAACCTTTTGAATATCATATCTCAGTTCGACCCCATCCAGTTTCTGAATGATTTCTTCGCCTAACGCATCCTTGCCAATTGCGCTTATAGCCAAACTGTCTAGTCCCAAATTAGACACATGGTAAGCAAAATTACAGGGTGCTCCACCCATTTGTTTGTGATCCGGGAACACATCCCACAACAACTCTCCGATTCCGACTACTAATGGCTTTTTACTCATAATCTGTTTAAATAAGTCCAAGTTCTTTTTCAATTTGTTCCAACGATTTTCCTTTGGTTTCGGGGATCCAGAATTTCACAAAAACAAACGCGATAACACTGAATATTCCGAAAATACCAAACAAGTAACTCAATCCCAATCCTCCCTGAATAACCGGGGCAAAATAGACAGTCAGGAAGGTACATAACCAGCTGACTGCTGTTGAGAATGACATCGCTACTCCCTTTATACGATTTGGATAGATTTCAGATATTATCACCCACATCACCGGTGCAAAGGAAGCCGCAAAAAAGGAAATGTAAACCAGCATAGCTGTCAACACCCCCGGGCCGTACTGCACCGGCTTAGCAAACTCCCAGGTCAGGTAAGCCAGCGAAATAATCATCCCCACTGCTCCCCACAACAACAACGTTTTACGTCCCTTCTTATCAACCAACCACAGAGCAACAATCGTCATTAAAAAGTTAACCAACCCGACAATCATTGACATCATCATTGAATCGCCTTTAGCAGAGCCGGCAGCTTTAAACATTTCCGGTGCGAACATGATTACCGCGTTGATCCCGGTAATTTGCTGCAAAGCAGCAATGGCTGTTCCGATCGCAACAATCTTACCAGTCTTGCCTTTAAACAGCTCAGACAACTTCAACTTCTCTTTTGACTTTTCTTCCGAAATCACTTTCTCCATTTGGGATAGCTCTGTACGAACCAATTCTTCACCACCAATTTTCAGCATCACAGCTTGAGCCTCAGCTTTTCTGTCTTTAGCAATGAGCCAGCGCGGACTCTCCGGAAACGAGACCATTATAAAGATCAGGTAAAACAAGCTGAATACTGCTGGCACAGCTAACATGTAACGCCAGCTATTATCACCTAATCCAATAAGCAGGTAGTCGAAAATGTAGGCAAGCACAATACCAATGGTAATAGCAAACTGGTTCATTGAAACCAGCCGACCGCGACTCTGTGCAGGCGAAATTTCAGAGATGTACATTGGCCCAACTACCGAAGTGGCACCAACTGCCAAGCCCGAAAGAACACGGAAAATAATGAGTATGGCCGAAGACCCGGCAAAGGCACAACCTAAAGCTGAGATAATATAAAGCACCGCCGTAGCAAGCATCACTTTCTTCCGACCGTATTTTTCGGTGAAGTTGCCTGTAAAAAGGGCGCCAATTAAGCAACCGAAAGTTAATAGAGCCGCAACGGTTCCCAAGCCACTATCAGTTAGCGAAAATTCGCCTTTTAGCATATCAACAGCCCCGGAAATCCCAGCCATATTCAAGCCGAATAACAATCCTCCGTTAATCGCCACAAACGTGATCCAATACAAAAAGCCGGCATGAACTTGATTAGTCTGTTTCATTGATTTAGTTTTATTTCCTTTGTTTTTTAGTTTTTGGTTACCACTTTCAGTGTAAAAACGGCGCTACCAAACTGTTCAACGATTATTCATTCACCTCTGAAATTAAGAGTACTACACTGTTCCGTTGTACATTTATTTCCGGATTAATCCCAATCTCCATCAAAAAGTTACCGGAATAGATGGCTGTTTCATCTAAGGTTGATGAGGTTCCAGGGTACAGGTTGATCTCTTTTACGCAATAATTTTTATTTACATCCAATCCTTTCAATCGAATAGGTCGCTTCGTCATTCTTTCCATCCAACGGTTAGAGTGGAGGTAATTAAACATCACAGCATTTGACCGGTTATCATCCACATACATAATTGATGCGAATGGATTTTCATAAGGACTAGCCAGACGATACTGTTCACCATGAAGCACGATATCTTTAAATTCATTGTAATTTTCGATTGCTTGCTTGGCAAATTCCAAGTCGGTTTCACTTAAATGACTAACGTCTACATCAAAGCCTAGTTTTCCCATACTGGCCACATCAGTTTTAAATTTCATAGGCTGTTTTCCCCAGTTTGTTACGTGACAATCAGTAGTAATTGAGGGGAAAAAGTAGGAGTAATTCCATTGAAGATAAATGCGTTCAATTGGATCTGTATCATCACTTGGCCAGAATTCAGTAAAGTACTTTAAGAAATTGTAGTCAGCTCGACCACCACCACCTGAGCACAACATCATTGGCACTTTAGGGTATTTTTCCCGTATTCTTTCCAGCACGTCATAAAGTCCCCGGACATAGTCTACATATAGATGAGATTGAGGAATATTATTTTTCTGTAAGTAGGGAGAATAAGCATTATAAATCACAGCATTGCAATCCCATTTTACAAAACCAATTTCCGGATTCTCTGTGAATAAATTATCTACAATCCCAAATACAAAATTCTGCACTTCGGGGTTGGTCAAATCAAGAACCATCTGATTACGATATAATTTTATCGGACGTTCCGGTTGTTTAATAACCCAATCAGGATGTTCTCGATATAACTCACTTTCAGGATTTACCATTTCCGGCTCTATCCATATACCAAACTTGACATTATTTTTTTTAGACTCTTGTACGAGGTAGCCCAGCCCATGTGGTAATTTCTTAGCGTTAACCTCCCAATCGCCTAATCCTGCATCATCATTATTTCGTGGATACTTATTACCAAACCAACCATCGTCCAGTAAAAACAAATCCAAGCCCAATTCCTTGGTGTCCTTAAATAATTTGGAAAGCTTTTGCTCATTAAAATCGAAGAAAGTTGCCTCCCAATTATTGAGTAATGCTAACCGGTCTCCTTCACCATCCAGAACCCTGAATTTTCGTGCCCAACTCTGTATTTGTCTTGATGCACCACCCGCTCCATTTGATGAAACTGAATAGATTAATGAAGGTGTTTTAAAGCTTTCGCCGGCTTTTAGTGTATATGCCGATTCATAAGGATTGATACCAGCGATCAATTTCAAATTTTGATGGGAATCTATTTCAAATTCAATTTTATAGTTACCACTCCATGCTAGTTGACCAAGAAGTGTTAATCCGTTATCCTCTTCAGCCGGTTTACCGAAAGAAATCATGAAGTTAGGAGTCCCCATTAACATGGCTCTTGTACCCAACTTCGTTTCAATAACTTTTGTCCCTTGGCTCAGTTTCTCCTCTACAGGTTGCATTTCTTTCAAGTATTCCCCTTGGAAATGAGTCAAATAAAAATCGGTATTTGAAAAATAAAGATTGGCAGATGCGTATTTAGTAAGCTCGATCTCTCCTTTTTCATTATTGGTTATTTCAGTCCATTGCTCCAAAACATTCAAGCTTTCCCACGCCTTAATGTTTAAAACCACTGAGATATCATATACAGGATCGACTAACGAGATTTTGGTAAGCGTCCAATTTGTATTCTTTTCAACTTCAGTATCTACAAAATGTAGTTCTGTTGACAAATTTCCGTCAGAATGTTTTATCTGAAGTGCTGGTTCAGTCAAATTCCATGTTCCGGATGGAGTATATGCTGAATTAGAGATTCCTGCATTTGAACTTGGAAAGTAATATTGATTTTCAATTTTCCGATATTCATCTTTTGAAGTTAGTTTATTTCCGAAATAGACATTCCATAATCGATTCTGGCTATCTGTTTGGAAAACCATCGCAAAATCCTTGGTTTCAATCGGAATTATAGATTGCGCATTAAGACCTATAACACATAAGGTTAAAATGACTGACGCTATTAGTTTTGAAAGTTTCATATTGATCTGATCAGTTTTGTTAAAGCAGGATCTGCCTTTTTGTTAATAATGGCTCATTTAGAATACAATTGCCAAATGGAAATTACGTCAACGAATTCAGCCTTTGCTATGGTAACGGGCCGTCCGTCCGCAAAAACCTTGAGTTTGTTGAATGGTTGTGTGTTGAAAAATGTTTCGGTCATCACCAATGCTCCACCGTCAATAAAAATTTCGACAGAAGCAGCATCCACAAATAGCTCCAGCTTTAAAGTTGAACCAACATCATAAGGAGCAGTTGCAATTCCTGAAAACTTGTCAGAGAAACTCATATCACCCGACTTGGTTCGGTCAAACTGAAATTGCTTATCGACATCCGAATAAGTGAATTGAATTTGCTCGCCCAACTCGTTTTGGAGAGTAAGGCCCAAAGAATCCGGAAGCTTCTCGCCCAACTCAAACTCAAATGTCAAGCGACTTTGATTCAGATTAATTCCGTGCAAATCCAGTTCCTTCTCGCCTACAACTTCTATAGCCTCTTTCTTAACCGTCATTGCGCGATTTGTAATTAGATCCAATTCTTTAACCGGAGACGATTTTAGCAAGTATAGGTCATCCTTTTTCTCCAACGACAGTAACCGGGGCAAAGTCATAGCACCACGCCACCTTTCGGTTGGAACAACATTTGCATATTCCCAATTTGTCATCCATCCAAGGAAAATACGACGTCCGTCTTCTTTCGGCACATCCGACCAGGTAACGCCTGCATAATTATCACGTCCATAATCAACCCAACTGGTATCCTTTGATGCAGCTATAAATTCATGTCCGTCAAAATCACCTACAAAATATTGTGTGGCGGATCCCCCGTTTGGCCCCCCCGGATTGATATTTACAATCAGTACCCACTTGGTGTCATCGGTTCCATCAACTTTCAACGGGAAAAGATCTGGACATTCCCATACACCCTCATGAGTTCCGGCATCAAATCCAAACTCACTCTCAAACTGCCATTCTTTCAAATCAGGTGATGAATAAATTTTCACCCGGTCATGTGCTGAAAGTACTAAATTCCATTTTTGTATTTCATCATTCCAAATCACATTCGGATCACGAAAATCCTTGATTCCCGGGTTATTTAATACCGGGTTAGCCTCGTACTTAGTCCAGCTTCGTCCCTTGTCTAAGCTATAAGCTATTCCCTGTGATTCAACATCAATAGCCCCTGTTTTTTCAATTTCTATGTTATGATATGTATATATTGCAATTAAAGGGGGATTTTCTTCAATACCAAAACCACTGGTATTTTTCCAGTCAACCACGGCACTCCCCGAAAAGATATAGCCGAGACTATCCGGATATAAAGCGATCGGCATGTGCTCCCAATGCACCAAATCGGTACTAATGGCATGTCCCCAATACATCGGGCCCCAAACGGTACTATCGGGATAATATTGATAAAAAAGATGATATTCGCCAGCATAATAAACCATCCCGTTCGGATCGTTCATCCAAGCTGAATCCGGTGAAAAATGGTATTGCGGGCGATATTTTTCTGTATATGGTTTTGTTAGCTCATCTCCAGCCTCTTTTGTATTTTTGGGCCCTGTCGAACAAGCCCCGGCAAACAACAAAAGTGCTACAAGAAGATGGTATAAATATTTTTGTTTCATCGATATTATTTTTTAGTGGAATATTATCGTTTGAAATGCTTTGCTTAATATTCAGTTAGTGCTCCTTTAAGTAAGCTCACCTTCCCCTTCTCGCCAAATATCTGCACTTGAACCGATTCTCCTTCAAAAGCAATCTTTCGCGACAGAGAGATCAAACCGTTCATCGCAAATAATTCGGCCGAGTTCTTGTCTATAATTAACGTCATATCCATTAGAGGCTCATTGGTAACATATGGCGCATAATTAAAGCCATCCCAGGTATCGGGGAATTCAGTTTGTATCGTTGGATCGGCAATGAAAAAATATCTGCGCTCGACCTGGTAACCTAACATCAGTTCCTTACCTTCATTGTTTCGTATTTTCACCCCAAAAGTCTCCGCCATACCCAAATACAGGCGATTATTGACGTCAAAGGTCAAATCAATTCTCAACGGGAGTCTCTGTTTTTTCTCAATTTTCACCCCATCTGTCAGCTCGGCTTCCTTTATTAAATCTCTTTCGTGTTCAATTGATTCAATAGTTTTTACCGACTGAGCAGCCAAATAGTAATCGTTAAATTTTTCTTTAAAAGTCAGCTCTCTGACTAATGAAAACACGCCCGATTCTTTAGGTTCAATATTAAACTTGGTATAGATTGAATTATAAATACTGCCAATTAATACCGGCGCTTTGTTGCTACCCAGATAATCAGACAGGACTACGGCTTGATAAAGATCACTCCCATGATCAACCCATTTGGGCTTGTTGTGTGATGAGCGGTAAACATATCCGTCAAAATCGCCCACAAAGTATTGAACTCCACTTCCTTCATTCGGAGAACCACTGTCGGCGCTAATGAACAGCACCCATTTCATTTCGTTTGTTCCCGCAACCTCCATCGGGAAAAAATCCAACTTTGTCCATTCTCCCGACTTCAAGTAAACGTCATCGCCAAAACGACTTACATATTCCCAGTTTATCAAATTGGCGGACGAATAGAAACGCACTTCGTAACCAGAAAGCACCAACATTGTCCATTTTTGTGCATCATCGTTCCATATCACTTTCAGATCTTGAATCGGTTGATAGTAGTCTTCCAGAATGATCGGTTCATCAGAATATTGTTTCCAACCAGCACCGTTATCTTCACTGTATGCAAGTGTCAACTCTCCAAATTGATCATCAGAAATACCTAACGCGATTAATGCGGGGTTATCCGCCCCGAACTCAGTCGTATGATTCCAGTCTATAACAACACTCTTTAAATTCTGAGTTGAGATTTGTCCTGTTTCAAAACTCATCGGTTTATTCTGCCAATGAACCAGATCCTGACTTTCCGCCTGTTCCGTTTCATCATCCTTTGTATAACTGTAAAACAGATGATAATTGTCTTCATGGAAAATTAGGGCTATCGGATTTTGAACAAGAGAATCGTTCAAACTGAAGTGCAACGGAACAGCTGATTCCTGTTTTTTAGTTGTTGTGCATCCCAAAAGGATTCCCACGATCAGAAGTAAAAATGTGACCTGACTTTTCATCTGTTTAAGTTTGCGTTTTATTCGTGGAATTTTAGAAAGATCCATGGAGGGAGTCTTCACTCCGCTCCACGAATCAAATGTCTAATCAGATACTCGATTAATAATTAATATTTTGCGTATAAAGACCTTTGGTGAAGTCAATTTCACGCTGTGGAATCGGGTAATATTCATCCCTTTTTGCAGTAAACTGGGCATTATTCAAAAAGTCGTGTCGAGTCTTTTCTTTATCTAGATAAGCGTTCAAGGTTGGCTCTGCAATTCCCCAACGCACCAGGTCGAAGAAACGCGGGCTTTCAAGGGCAAACTCCAAACGACGTTCCCAACGCAATGCCATTCTTGCATTTTCCTGTGTCCATGGAAGATTTACACCATCATATTCCGCAATCAAGTAGTTTGATGGAGCAGTCCCATCGGCAAAACGAGTTCTGCCAGTACTTTCGGAAGCACGCTTGCGAACTTGACTTGGTTGATCAATGGTCGAGCCATATCCTGTTGTCCCAATTCAATGTATGCTTCAGCCTGCATCAACAATACATCAGCATAACGAATGATATCGATGTTTTTGGAAACGCCCATGAAAGGACCTTGCTTTTTATAGCATGAACAATCAGCAGCCTGCTGTTCTTTCATACTTTGGAAATATCCGTAAACGCCCGGGTCGCGCACCCAGCTATTACTGAAAATGTAAGCATCTTCGTTTCGGTATTTGTACGGGTGACCATCAATACCAACCGAGTGGTCTACACGCGGGTCAACCGTAACACCTGTTGGTGTAATATCTGCCGCACTCAAGGCAACATCGTTAAACGTATCAAACTTAGGCAAACCATTAGCATCGGTTGCAAACGCATTCACCAGATTCTGGCTGGGCTGGTGGAAACCACAGCAGCCGTATTGCGGAGCTCCGTGCGGATAGTTCAAACCATTCTCGAAGTTCAGACGACCAGCTGTGGTACCATCACTAATTGAAAACTGTATAGCAAATATTGATTCCGGGCCATTAAAGAAATTCTCAGCGAAGTCTGGTTGCAGATTGTACTCGCCCGAAGAGATGACCATCTGACACAAATCAATAACTTCCTGCAAACGGCTTTGATTGATGTTGGTAACCTGGTTTTCTTCATCCTGTTCGTATGCTTGATACAATCTCAGTTTTGCCAAATAGGCTGCGGCTGCATATTTATTAGCTCGTCCAACTTCCGTTTGATCCGCCGGCAGATTATCAACTCCATACTGGAAATCTTCAGCAATCGTATTCCACAGTTCATCGTTCGAATATTCGCGGTTTGTTGTCTGAAGAATCTGTTCATTCGTCAGCGTTTCATCGATATACGGAATATATTTGAACAATACTTTCAGCATAAAGTGGCAATGCCCCCTTAAAAACCGAGCTTCTGCGATCCGGGTTGTTCTAAGATCAAACTCCTCATCAGTTAACTGGTTCAACATGCGCAATGCCGAGTTGGCACGTGAAATGGCGCTGTAATAGTTTTCCCATGTGTACGGAAGACCTGCATCCCAGCTTTGTGTTGGTTGTGTAATGTTATATTGTTCATAGTTATTAAATATATCCATATCACCAACGCCTCCGCCACCTTTATAGGCATCATCAGAACGAACACTACCGTAAACCCACATACTTACAGTTGGTCCAACCATATCGTCATTTCCAACTCCTGCATAAGCAGCAGTTACCAAACCTTCGGCGCTTTCAACCGACGGGTCTCCTGCTTGTATGAATCCCTGCGGTTCAACCTCCAGATAATCCTTACATGATACAGCCAAAAGACTAATCAGTGCGATTACATATATCTTGATGTTTTTTATATTCATGATTTCTTAAGTTTAGTTTGATTAGAATGAAACATTTACACCAACTGAGAAAGTCCTTGGAATCGGAATTGCATTCGCTGACTCATCCTCATCAAGAGGATTGGTTCTCTCCGGATCAGGTCCTATAAATTCTTTACTTTTCAGCCAGAATAAATTTTCGGCCATAACATATACTCTTAGCTTTTCCAGGCCGATTTGTTCCAATGTTGCAGAAGGTAAATTATAACCTAACTGAACATTTCTCAGTTTAAAATAGGATGTATTCACATAGTAATAATCCGATTTTCTAGACTCGTTATTATTATCTGATAAACTTAAGGCCGGAATTTTCGTACTTGGATTTGCTTTCGTCCAGGCCGAGAACACACCGGGGCCTACGTTTTCCCGTCCTCCTTGCATGGAGTAATTATTATAAATGTATCGGTCTTGACCTGATCTACCTGCCACACCGGATCCGAAGACCGACATGTCAAAATTCTTGTAATTTAAATCGACATGTAAACTATATTCCAGTTTTGGCAATAAAGTACCCAGGAATTTTTGATCGAGGGCGTCAATAACTTCATCACCATTTAGGTCTTTATAACGGATACGACCAGGAGCCGCACCAACCTGGGATGCATGGTTAGCCACCTCAGTCTCGTTTTGGAAAATACCATCAGTAACATATCCAAATATTGAAAGCTGTGAGTGTCCCACAATTGTTTGCTCTACGTTACCAGGATAAGCCGTTCTTACTTCCTCAGGTAGTTCGGTAATTTTATCTGCAAAATGGCTGGCGCTGGCACCAATTTCATAGTTAAAATCACTGTTCACTTCTTTGCGATAATTCAAAGCAAATTCCCAACCGTTGTTTTTCTTGGTTGCTCCGTTCAGAAACTGTTTTTGTCCCTCGCCCAAAGCAGAAGCTACTGGTGGCGAAATAAGGATATCGGTTGTTTTCCGGGTATACCAGTCGAACGAACCGGTCAATTTACTATCAAAGAACCCAAAATCGAGACCTGCGTTAAATTCATCAGTTGTTTCCCATCTTAAATTCGGGTTAGCTCCCTGAACTGCAACAAAACCAGATGGCAGATTACCGGAATCCTGACCTCCTAACGCATAAGCAGAGCCAACATTCCAAAACTGATCAAAGAAATCGTTGTGATTGATTGATGCTACCTGATCGGCAGTTGCCCCGTAGCGTGGTTCAAACAAGCCTAAACTCGCAAACTCACCCACATCTTGGTTACCAACACGACCGGCACCAAGACGAAGTTTCAAGTTCGACAACTTTTCCATTCCATCCATGAATGCTTCTTCGCTGATTCGCCAACCAAAAGTGGCTGCCGGGAACAAACCATAACGATTGTCTTTACCGAAGCGTGAAGAACCGTCACGACGTAACGTGAACGAAGCTAAAAACCGTTCGTCGTAGTTGTAATCAACTTTACCGAATTGAGAAAATAAACGGCTATCGCGAGCAGTTCCAAAACTATTACCATTTGTAGTACCGGCACTCAGTACAAAAAAGTCTTCCGTTTGCGTTGAAAAACCTTCCTTGTACCCTGTAAAATCGCTGTATTTATCAGAGACCGCTTCAATACCAGCCAGAAATCCGAATTTACTTTTTCCTAACTCCAAACTGTAAGTTGCAGTATTCGACCAGGTAATACTGGTAAAATTCGTATTGAACATTGTTAAATTATTTACGGAACGACTGATAAAACCGTTCGTAAAACTCGGTTCAATATCCTTGTCTTTAACCATCGAGTAATCAACGCCCACGTTCGTGCGCAAGATCAGGTTTTTTACGGGTTCTGCCTGGGCATAAGCACTGGCAAACAAATAAGAGCGCTTCGTGTTATCCCACCGGTTCAGATATTGCATATAAACCGGGTTATTTCGGTCAGAATATCCGGCACCAACCGGACCTCCCCAACCTCCGTCCGGTGTGTGAACCGGAATCGTAGGAGCTAAAGTAATCGCAGTATAGGGAATTGCCACACCCCCAAGGTCTTCAGCCTCAAGTGTTTCATTTGAAGAAACGACCTGAGCATTAATCCCGAATTTCACTTTATCATCCAGCAAACTGGTTTGACCATTAATACGGGCCGTGATACGATCGTAATTGGTATATTTTAACATACCAGTATTCTTAATATACCCTACGTTCATCAATACAGAAGACTGCTTTGTACCACCGGAAACTGTCAGGTCGTTACTGATAACATATCCGGTTTCGTAGGTAGCATCCTGCCAGTCGGTGTCACCTACAGGCATAGACATATCTCCGCCAACATAAGGTCGTGCCGTAACGCTATTCAATACAGGATTATTAAAATCACCATTCCAGTCAAAATCATAGATTTCGCCATAACCGCCGGCCGGATCTACACCATCATTGACTGAAGCTTGCCACAGTGCGCGACCACGATCAACAGCATTAACCATTTTATAGCGTTGAGACTTTTCACTTTGAACCGAGAAGTTTGAGTTGAACTCAACCTTCACTTTTCCGTTTTTATCGGATCCGTTTTTGGTGGTTACAATAACAACACCATTCGATGCGCGGGATCCGTAGATAGAAGAAGCAGATGCATCTTTCAATACCTGAACCGACACAATAGAACCGGCACTTAACCCTTGGAAGACTTCAGGGCGTTTTGTAGGTACGCCATCAATAATATACAGTGGATTATTGTCGCCAAGTGTGTTGACACCACGGATCAGGATACGGCTGTTTGCTGCATTCGGAGTACCCGATTTCTCAATAAAAAGACCAGGAACGCGTCCTTGCATCGCTTGCATCGGGTTACCCGAACTTAAGCTCACATTCTCGATCGATTTTAATTCAATCACTTCAATCGCACCTGTTAAATCTGCTTTACGTTGTACTTGGTAACCAACTGCTACAACCTCTTCCAGACCGATCGTTTCTTCTTTTAAAACGGCATTAACTACTGCTGAACCAGCAACTGCAATTTCCTGCGACTGCATACCAACAAATGAAAACACCAATATGTCAGTACCACTGACTTTTCCCAAGGTATAATTCCCGTCAAAGTCAGTAATAGTTCCATTGGTTGTTCCCTTCACCACAACCGTAACACCCGGCAGCGGAGCGCCAGTTTCGTCAGTAACATTACCCGACACCTTATCCTGCTGTTGCATCTGCACCTGGTCGTCCTTATCAGCAGCTGTTACTGCAATATACCGATCAATAATCTTATAAGTGTAGCCAGTGTCCCTAAAAAGATCTTCCAGCACCTGATCGATATTTTGATTAGTATAATCCACACTAACTACTTTATCCAAGATATTTTGATCTGATTTCAATACAAAATGATAGCCTGATACTGTTTCAATTTGCTCGATTACATCTTTTAATGTAGAATTCATATTTAAAGAAATCTTTCCGGTTTGCCCGAAAGAAGCTGCATAGAGATGCATGCTCATAATGAAAACGAAGAAGGAAGTAAGCTTCATAATTCGCAAAATTTGGTTAAGTCCCGCTACACGCGGAACAAATTCTGTTTTTTTCATAAATTTGAAATGTTTGAGTGAATAATGGCCTTTTACTGAGTGAATAATGGCCTTTTACAAAGGCTTTTGTTACTTGATGTATGATTCGATGCTGGTAACATCAAATTATACGCTGCAAGCCGGTGATACTAACCCTATTTCCGGCTTGTTTTTTTTACTTAGGTTTTCATCTTGATCATTCTTTATGGTTCTGGTTAAGTTTGTAAATACGTTATGATTTATTCCCAATAAATTAATGTAGTTTTCCCCGGTCGGGGCACTATCCGGTAATCAAGAGAAGAAGTCATTTTAAAGACTTCCAGGATCTGATCAATTGGCTTGTTTTTCATGATTGTACCGAAATACAATTCATCGGCCAGTTTTGGATCTTCAATCTGAATTTCAACATTGTACCAACGTTCCATTTTTTTAGCAATGTCGCTCAGTTTTTCATTTCGGAAGGTAATCAGGCCTTTTTGCCAGGAGGTATATATATCGGTGTTAACATTCTTAACTGTTAACTCTTTGGATGTTCCGTTATAGTTAATATTCTCGCCGGGAACCAGGCGGGTGTATTCCTTACCTGATTTGCTTAAAACACCAAGGCTTCCTTCAATAAGTGTTGTATTGACTTCATTTTCACCATCATACGCCTGTATATTGAATGAGGTTCCATATACTTTAAAATCGAGCGATTTCGTTTTTACAACGAAGGGGTGCTCCGGATCTTTTGCGACATTAAAGAACGCCTCACCCTCCATTTCCACGACGCGTTCACCTTCTTTAAAATTTCCGGCATAAGCAAAATGAGATCCGGAATTCAGCTGAACCGTTGTTCCATCCGGCAAAGTGAGGTTCGACATCTGTCCCAGCGGAACATCAACAGCCATATTAGAAGCATAAACCATTTCTGATCCCCTTCCCGACTTTAGCTGTTTTTGGACAACCATTCCCAATGCAAAAAACAGAACTATAATTGCGGCGTAGCTTGTGTAAGTATATAGTCGACGAAGATTGTCCGTCCTGCGAATCCGGCGAGCGATCTCCTCTTTCCAAACCCGCTTCGAATCTTCGGCCGATGTTGCCGTAAGAGCATATACTTTTTTGAGGCTGATAAACTCAGCTTTGTGGTCAGACGAGGAGATCTCTTTTACTTCCGCTTCGGAAGCATTGCCTGCCAGGTATTTTATGATTTGCTGATGATCCATTTTTGTCGCTTTGTACTCTTAGTACACGCACATTCGGATACACCCTATATCGAAAAGAAAAAAATCTGAAATAAAAACTTACGACATGTAATGCATGATTATTTCAACCAATACAGCAGGCAGGTATTCAGCCAGTTTTACGCTGAGAGTTTTCAAGGCTCTCGTAATATTTGCTTCCACCGACTTGACCGAAATCTCGAGTTCATCGGCTATTTCCTTGTTCTTTTTCCCTTCAAAACGGCTCAGCATAAACACCTGTCGACATTTCTCCGGCAATTCACTGATCGATTGGAAAATTAAAGCCTCCATCTCAGAGAACTCAAGCGCATCGAAATCGAATGAATCCAGAACTTCGCTGTTAATCTTCGTCTCCATGTCCTGCAAGTGCCTGTCCTCGTATTTACTAACAACCTTCTTGTGTCGTATAAAATTCAAACAGCTCGATTTGGCAAACGTGTACAAAAACGACTTGACACCATTGGAAGACTGAATCTTGGAGCGGTTCATCCAAAGGTTGATAAAAGCTTCCTGTGCCAGGCTGGCCGCTTTGTCGTGATCGGAAAGAAACTGATTACAAAAGCCAACTACCGGATTATAGTGAGCTTTGAATAGCTGTTCAAAGGCGGATTCGTTTCCAGCCTTGAACTGGCGAAACAAAAAATCGTTTAGGTCTGAGGGTTCAACTAACATTTGTAGAAATGTATGTTTTAAGGCTGTAAATATGCCGTTTTTTCCGAAGAAAACAACCTTAAAGTCCGGTCATTTATCCAACATATTCCCCAAAAAGGACAAAAAAAAGACAAGACAAGGCCTTCAAAAACCAAACTTGTCATCCTTACAATCTGAATGAAATAATACGATTAACGAGTTACTTTGAATACCTCTTTTTCCGGTCCACCACCTGTTATCGTTAAACTTTTCCATTTCGAAGGCAGACAGGGATTTTTCTGAATCAATCCGTCATCAGTTAAGTGAAGACCCGCAAAGCCGAATAACACCGTCTGAAGCATACCCCCGGCACCAGTCGTAAAGTATGGATTGTTGCTGGTTGCCGATTCTGCCAATGCTCCAAACGGAGGACGCTTGTTTGGCATATAGGAACGTTTAAACATCTCGTTAGCTTTTTCAGCATATGCTTTGCTATTATTGTCCCTCTATGGTTTAACTTTTCTTTTAACTAATTGAGCAATATCAACTATACAAGGTATTAGAAAAAAACTTATTAAAATAAAAAGGGGAAGATCTGGTTTAATTGATTTATCTCCAAAAATCAATTTGAGATATTTTGTTGTCCATAAAATACTCGTCGCAATTGCAATCCAGGTAAGCAGATCATATTTATTTTCCCTCCTTTTTAAAGTATGCCAACCGCTATAAATTAAATAAAACCCCAAATATTCAAAGCAGAGAAAAGTAAAAAGTAGTTCACTCCAAAATAAGAATCCGTCATCAATATTCTTAACGAGAATATTTACCAAGGCGCCCAATCCAATAACAATGAGTAATAATCCGACTAGTATTCTTATCAATCCAAAAATCTTGTATATCTTATATTTCATATAATTTAAATATTTTGGGATAACATTTCAGGTGTTGCATACAACAGTTGGTTCATTTTGCGGAGCGGATTTCGGGGAGCGTACATGTCCAGAAAGACTAAACCGCGATGCGAGAATCCGCGGATAGCACACTACAAACCCCGCTATGCAATATGACACTTTGTTGTGTGAAGTATTTTAGTCAGCATTTGGTACACCGCAAACCATTCCCATAACAATTTTCCATTCTCCATCCACTTTTTCAAAAGCACATGCGTACCACATTCGATTCTTTTTATCAGAATTATTTATTGACCAGATAACTTTGGCGTTTGTCCAAGCCATATTTCCATCTTTGCTAATATTCACGTTTAATAATTCATTTTCATATTCCGAATACAAATAATCGCTTTCAAAAATCCTCTTACATACAGGAGAAAATTCATTCCAACCTTTTAGCCATTGCCCAATTTCAGGGTGTAATAACTGAAGCTTTTCTGTTTTATCCCAACACTTTGCATAGTTTTCCCTATCTCCTTTAATCAAACTTTCTGAAAGTCTATTCCAAACGTCCTTTATTGCTCCCTCTTCTTTTCGATAATCAAATAATTTGCGTACCATAATATTGGTTTGATATTTCACACAACGATGGTTGTAAAGTTCTACGGCGTTTATATCCGCTATAAGTTCCAAAGGTTCGTGTATAGCGCAAATACACATGTAAACGCCGTTGTCAGCTATTATTCAAATCAAAGTCATCAATTGGATTCTTAAAATTCTGAAAATCTTTATTAGAAAAATGGGTGTAAATTTCAGTTGTTTTATTTGCGAACAAAAAGCCGATCAAAACAATCAGCTTTTCTATTCAACAAATTTAGTTGGTATAGGTAAGCTATGTCAACTTAGTTTATTCTGATTACCCG
>QKCF01000334.1 GCA_003246935.1 Sunxiuqinia sp.
AAAAATAGTCAAGTTTGTCAAACAGAAGGTTTTTCGAAGAAGCGATTCGCGGTTCTATTCATCCTTCACCGGCGCTTCCTCAACGCTGTAGCGACGAATCTTGATGTTCAGATAAGCAAACAGGATTGACATCAGCGGACTAATGAGGTTGAAAAAGCAATAAGGCAGATATGCTAAAGTGGGAACACCCAACACGCGAGCCTGCGTTGCCCCGCCCGAATTCCATGGAATCAAAACGGAAGTCATTGTTCCCGAATCTTCCAGGGTACGACTCAGCACCTCCGGTTTCAAGCCCTTATCCCGAAAAGTGTTGCGGTACATCCGCCCCGGTACAACAATCGCAATATACTGATCGGAAGCCGTCGCATTAAAAAAGATACAGGTCACCACCGTTGAGGTAACAAGCGAGCCTGTTGAGTCGGCCCATTTCACGATTGGTCGTGTAATCCGGGCCAGTAAGCCTCCCGATTCCATAACCCCTCCGAACACCATAGCCGACAAGATCAACCAGATCGTGTCCAACATCCCGGCCATCCCCGAGGTTTGCAGCAAATCATTCACATCGGCATTCGACGTATGAATCGCAACATCGCCAAACATGGCCTGCATGCTACCAACATAAGCAGCCTCCGCATAATTCGAAGCCTGCTCTGCCAGTCCTTCAATAATATGGGGCTGAAAAATGATGGCTGCCACGCCACCTAATAAGGTTCCGATGAGTAACGAAGGGATTGGAGGTACCTTTTTTATAATAATGAAAAACAAAATCGCCGGCACAAGAAATAGCCATGGCGTAGTATTGAAGGTTCCATCGATCGCAAGCTTTACACTTTCCATATCGACGGTTGTACCGCTAAAATCATAATTAAAACCAATAACCAGGAAAAAAATCAAGGTTAGGATCATGCCCGGAGTCGTGGTGTACAACATATACCGAACATGGGTAAATAAGTCGGTTCCGGCCCCATTGCAGGTGCCAGATTGGTTGTATCGCTTAAGGGTGAAATTTTATCCCCAAAGTAAGAGCCCGAAATAATTGCTCCTGCCACAATGGCTTCATTGATACCGATAGCCTTACCAATTCCAAGCAGAGCCACACCAATGGTCGCAATCGTCGACCATGAGCTTCCGGTAGCCACCGACACAATCGAGCAAACAACAACAGCAGTCATCAAAAATACCTTAGGGTTGATAATATCGAGACCGTAATAAATCAATGTCGGCACAATTCCGCTAATCATCCAGGTACCCGCCAGCGAACCAATCAACAACAAAATCAACATCGAGGGCATTGCCGAACCAATGGTACGAACCACATTATCCATGGTATCCTCCCATTTTTGTCCATTGCGGCTTACTATAATTCCAGCAATAGAAGCAGAAAGGAGTAAGGCCACCTGGTTGGCACCGGCCAGGGTATCGTCGAACAAAATAAAATTCAACGTTAGCAAAACAATTAAAAACAGAATGGGCAACAACGCCTCAATGAATGATGGTTCTCGTTTCATGCAATTCTAAAAATTATTGATAATTCGATTTATCTGCTTATAGAAAAACAAGGCTCTCATTCTTTTTCGGCCATAATCCGATCAAACACCCCTCTTTTCCAATACCCCTTTTGCAGAAAGTTCAAATAACGGAATAATTCGTGAGTTGGTAAAAGCAAGAAAATAAAAACTTGTTTTTAGGCTTAAAAAATAATATCTATGCTTTGTGAGTTATTATTGTTGAGTATTCGGCAATTATCAGCAAACCGCATACACCACATTCTCAAATAAAACCTTGTATGTCTCTGAAAAAAATCTTTTTAGCCGCATTGACTATTGTTGTCGTTTTCCTGCTATTTGCTCAACAGGACGAAATCAAGTTTACGGTAGAAGGCCGTGTAACTTCCGACGACGGTAGAATTGAAGGCGCAACCATAACTCTTTTTAAAGACCAACATCAGATAGATGTAACCAATCCGCCTCGCAGCGGACGTTTCGTGTACGATTTTGAATACAACCACGAGTATCGCCTGGTTTTTAAACGTGAGGGCTTTTTTCAGAAGATTATTATCATTTCAACTTACGTCCCCACCGAGGTTTTGCAGCGCAATAATAAATTTCCTCCTTACCCGTTCGAGCTTAATTTCTTCAAAGAAACCGATATCATCGACCGTTCTTTCACCGTGAAGCCGGTTGCACGTGTTTTCTACAATTCGCAGATTGACAATTTTGATGCGGAGATTTACTTGTCGGATTCACAACTGCGGGAGCAAATTCAGGCAGCAGAGGCCGAGCGTAATGCTTTAGCCAACGAAAGCAGAAGCATTGGCAGGGCAAACGAACAGGAACTGGCAGAAATGGAGCGTCAGTACGACAAAGCCATCGCTGAAGCCGACGGTTTGTACCACAAGAAGAATTATGAAGGAGCGATCGGTAAATTCAGGGACGCCTTGATGATCTTCAGCGACCGGCCTTATCCGAAAGACCGTATTGCTGAAATAGAGGATTTGATGGCTGCACTTAAGTTGGCTGAAGAAACCGAACAAAACTACCTGGCAGCCATAAAAGCCGGTGACCAGCAATTCGATGCGACCCAATACAACGAAGCCATCGGCTCCTACCAAAAGGCATTGGAATACAAAGCAAAAGACAAATACGCAACTGATCGCATTGACGAATCGCGAAAGCTCTTGAAAGAGCAATTGGGCAACATGGAATACAACGACTTGATTGCCCGTGCCGACCAGGCTTACAACACGCAAGTGTACAATCAGGCAAAAGGTTTGTACCAACAGGCTGTTGATATGCGTCCGCGCGACTCACAATATCCACGCGACCAAATCAAAAAGATTGACGAGAAACTTGCACGACTGGCTGAAATGAAAGCTATTGAAGAGCAATATGCCGCCGCCATGACACGAGGTAATAATTCATTTAATACGGCTGCCTATCCTGCTGCACTGACCGCTTTCAAGGAAGCTTTAAGTTTGAAACCGGGCGACGAACCGGCGCAAGAGCGTATTCGCGCAACAGAAGCGGCCATGCAACAGTTGGCAGATAAGGAAAAATATGCCTCCCTGATTGCGCTCGCCGATGACCAGTTTGCAAAAGAACAGCTACCTACTGCTCGCAACACATACCAGCAGGCCTTGGATGTGAAGCCCAACGAGCAACATCCGAAGGATCGCATCGCCGAAATCGATCGACGGATTCAATTCACTCAACAACTCGATCAACTACTGGCCGAAGCAAACACAAGCTTCACCCGAAAGGAATATGTGAACGCAAAAACGAAATATCAGCAGGTATTGGCACTTCAGGCAGACCATGAACTCTCGAAAAGCCGCATCGCTGAAATCGATCAGATCCTGGCTGCACAGGCACTCGACGATCAGTACGCTGCAGCCATTGCATCGGCTGATCAGGCTTTCAATGCCCAGCAATATGCAGCAGCAAAAGGCGATTACCAGAAGGCTCTAACACTGAAGCCACAAGAGAAATATCCGCAAGATCAGATTGCGAGGATCGATAACGAACTCCAAAAGCTAGCTGACCAAGCAGCACTGGAAGAGCAATACCAGGCTTTCATGCAACAGGGGAACTCGGCTTTCGATGCCCAAAACTATCCGAATGCCATTACAGCATACCAAGGAGCTTTAAGCGTAAAAGCCAACGACACCGCAGCCACCAACCGCCTGGCAGAAAGCCAAAAAATGCTGGCTCAACAACAAACTCGAAGTCAGTACGACGAGTTGATTGCTCAGGCCGACCAAGCATTCAACTCACAAGCCTTAACTCAGGCGAAAGGACTGTACCAGGATGCACTCAAATTGATTCCTGAAGAAACTTACCCTAAAGAACAAATCCGCAAAATTGACGATCAGCTGGCTTTGAATGCACAGTTTGACGAACTGATGACAAAAGCTGATGCTGCGTTTGACCGCCAGCAATATACCGCTGCCAAACCAATTTATCAGCAGGCGCTGACATTGGTAGCGACCAGCGAAAAAGCACAAAACCGAATTGCTGAAATTGACCGGATTTTGGCTCAGCAAGATTTGGATAAACAATACAAGGATTTAATTGCGATGGCAGATCAAGCGTTCTCGGCACAACAGCTTACCCCTGCCCGCAACAACTATCAACAGGCTTCAAACATAAAACCTGAAGAAACTTATCCGAAGGAACAGATTCAAAAGATTGACACCGAACTTGCCCGCCTCGCTCAGCTGGATGCTGAATACAACCAAGCCATACAACAGGGCGACCAAAGCGTATCGGACAAGGCCTATGATAATGCCATAGCTCAATATCAACAAGCGTTAAAACTGAAACCCAAAGAGCAATATCCGGCTGATCAGATTGAAAAGGTAAAACAGCTGCAAGCAGAACAGTTTAAAGCGGAGCAGTTAGAGCGCTCGTATAATAACTATATTGCCAAAGCTGACTCTTTATTTAAACTGGAATCCTACCAGCCATCACGCGACAACTACGCCAGCGCAAGTCGTGTAAAGCCTGCAGAACAATACCCGATTGATAAAATCGCTGAAATTAATGCGATATTGGCCGAATTAAAACATCAGCAAGAGGTTACAGCTGAAGTAAACCGGACCTACCTGGCTGCTATAAAACGTGGAGACGACGCCTTCAAGATCCGCGACTATGACGAAGCAAGCGACGCTTACAACGAAGCGCACTTACTAAAACTTCAGGAAGAGTATCCGATCAAGCAGTTGGCTGAAATTGAACGTCTAAAAGCAGCTGCACTAGAACAAGCTTATCAAAATGCAATTACAAAGGCCGACGGTCTTTTCAATAATGCTGAATTTGCGCTGGCAAAGCCAGAGTACCAAATTGCGTTGAACATCAAAGCAAACGATGAATATGCTACGAATCAAATTGCTATCATCGATCAAAAATTGAAGGATGCTGCACTGGCAGAAGCCGAGCGTCAGAAACTTGAAGCTGCTTATGCAGCAAAGATTGTGGAAGCAGATCAAGCCTTTAAAGCCGAAGATTACACCAATGCGAAATCACTTTACCAGGATGCCCTGGCATTAAAAGCCAATGAGCAATACCCGGCGGATCAGATTGTAAAAATTGACGCGCTACAGGCAAAACTTGCCCACCAGGCCGAAATTGATGCTCAGTATAAACAGGCTATGGCGTCTGGAAAATCCGCTTACGAGCAGGATCAACTCCAAGAGGCCTTGGGCTATTACAAGCAAGCTGCCGGACTAAAACCGCAGGAACCGGAACCTCCGCAACGCATTAACGAGATTGAACAACTCATGGCTAAACGTGCAGAGGACGCCCGTTTAGCGGCTGAAGTGGAAGCACAACGTCTGGCTGCAGAAAAAGCAGCTCGTGAGAAGTACGAGATTGCCATTAAAACAGGAGATGAAGCTTTTGCTCAAAAAGCGTACGAAAAAGCGCAAACTGCATACAACGATGCACTTAGCATTTTACCTGAAGAACAATATCCGAAAGATAAACTGGCCGAGATTGACCGCATCTTACAACAACTGGCACAAGAGGAAGCTGAAAGAGCCCGGAAAGCCCGTGAAGATTCAATCGCCTCTGCCAACCTAATGGCATTCAATGCTAAAATTAAAGAAGCTGAAGCTTTTATTGATGAGCAGAAACTAGAAAATGCCATCACTAGCTACCAAGACGCTATCACAATTCTTCCGGAGAAAAAGGGAGAAGTGCAACCCAAAATTGATGAATTAAATGCCCTGATTGCACAGTTGGCTAAAATTGAAGCAGACTACCAGGCAGCGATTCAGAAAGGTGATCAGCAGTTCGCAGATGAAGCATGGAGCGATGCTAAACTGAGCTACCAAACAGCTGTAAAACTGAAGCCTGATGAAAAATATCCAAAGGACCAAATTGAAAAGATTGATCTAAAAATAAAAGAATTGGAATTGTTGGCTGAGAAAGCAAAAGCAGCAGAAAAAACGAATGCTGCGTACAACGAAACGATCAAAATTGCAGATGAAAATTTCAACAAACAAGATTACACCGTCGCCAGGTTCTATTATCAAAAGGCATTGGGCATTCAACCTGAAAATCCTTACCCGCAACAGCGACTGGAGGAAATCAGCAGGCTGATTGATCAATCGCTCACGGCTGATCAGATAAAGGCCTACAACGAGGCAATCGGGAAGGCTGATTTGGAGTTTGACCGCAAAGGTTACACATTGGCCAGATTCTACTATAACAAAGCGTTGGAAATAAAATCGTGGGAACAATATCCGAAAGACCGCATTAAGGAAATTGGGAAATTAACCAATACCCTGCTGTCGCAACGCGAAGAACAAGATTATCTGAATTGGATCAATACTGCCGACGAAGCTTTCGTGAATAAAGACTTTGCGATTGCCCGCTCTTTCTACCTGCGAGCACAGGCATTGAAAAAAGACGAACCTTATCCGGGCATCAAACTAGCCGAAATACAGAAAGAGCTGCAGAAGATGCAGGAGGCAGAAACAGAGCAAGAATACAAAAATGCAGTTGCAGAAGCCGACAAAGCATTCGAAAGTAAAAGCTATAGTGTTGCTCGCTTTTACTATAACCGGGCATTAAACTTGCGTCCTGACGAGCAGTATCCGAAAGATCAACTCAAATTAATCAGGGAAGTGATAGGTGGAAATTAAAAAATCTTGATAAACCAAAAGCGGGATTCTTGTAAAACAGAACCCCGCTTTTTTAATCATTATACTTATAACGTTACGACTCCGGTAAATACTTTTCAAGGATCTGAGTTAACTCAGGCAACATGATCATCCCCTCCTTACACCACTGCAAATCGCCTGATTTAAAAACCATGACTGTAGGAATTGACTTCACCTGAAACTGATTCGCAATATTCGGGTTGTAATCAACATTGACTTTCAACACCCGGATACTCTGCTTAAAGTTACTTTTCAACTCACACAACACCGGTTGAATTTGTTTACAAGGCTGGCACCAATCGGCATAAAAATCAACGACAACCGGTTTATCTGACTTGATTATATTTTTAAAACGGCTTGTAGCTCTCATTTAATTTATCTTATCCCTTCAATCAGGTATTAATTACCAAAAAAGAAAACTTCTTACTCAACCCGATTGTTTTGCCATCGGACTTAAGCTCTTATGGTGATTGAAACATTTAGCTTAAAAGATAGTTTTATCCGATTTAATCAATAATTCCGATAAGCTATAGAGTAAATCAAATGACATTGTAAAACAAAAAAGGTCATCAATTGCTTGACGACCTTTTCTTTGAGCGGGAGACGGGATTCAAACCCGCGACCCTTAGCTTGGAAGGCTAATGCTCTATCAGCTGAGCTACTCCCGCAACTTTAAATGAAATTGTGGGGAGAGCAGGATTCGAACCTACGAAGGCGTAAGCCAGCGGAGTTACA
>QKCF01000231.1 GCA_003246935.1 Sunxiuqinia sp.
AGAAATATGAAGTTAAAAATGATCTACGCGCTACTGGGAATGCTGATGGTAGTTATACCAAAATGTGAGAATGGAGAGAAAAGTGCTGTTAATAATGAAAGATCGCAGGTGGTTGAATTTTATCGGGTTTCATCAGTCGAAGCGAGGCAAGCTTTGATTTTTAGCGGCAATATAGAAGGAAATACAACAGTCCGTTTAGGATTTATGGTTTCGGGGAAAATCAATTATGTTGCAGTTGACGAAGGTGAGAGCGTTAAGGCTGGTGACGTGTTGGCAAGTTTGGACCCGGAAAGTTATCAGATTGCCAAAGTGATGGCGGATGCAGAGGTGGATCAGACACAAGATGATTACGATCGGTTAAGTGAGCTTTATAATCGGAATAGCCTTTCCGAAAGCGACATGGTCAAAATCACCATGGCGTTGCGCGCTGCCAAAGCCCAACAGCGGCTGCGCGCTAAGAACCTGCGGGATACCAAGCTTTTTTCGCCAATCGATGGTGTGTTGATAATGAAAGGGGTCGAGAATGGGGAGATCGTTGATCAGGCCGTCCCGCTGTTTGCAGTTGCAGATATTGGTACCGTAAAAGTTGTTGGCGCTGTTCCGCAAATGGAACTTCGATATATCAAAATGGGAAGCGAAGCAAAAGTGTATGTTGCTTCCGTTGATTCTACCTTCACCGGAGAGGTTGTTGAAATCGGCACTTTGGCAGATCCCGAAACCCGGACATTCCCAGTCAAAATAGAGCTTGAAAATCCTCGTCAGTTGATTCGCCCGGGGATGACAGCAGAGATTAAACTGGCAACCGAAAATGAAACCACACATTTAGCAGTACCTGCAAATTGCATCTTGCGGGACTTGGATAATTCTTCCTATGTATTTATTGCAGATACCCTAAAACGAAAAGCATTCAAATGTTTGGTTTCGATAGGTCAGGTCATTGACAATCGAATTGAAATTACAAGTGGATTGTCTCCGGGTGATTTGGTTATTACCACAGGACTGACAAGGTTAAATAACGGATCCTCGATCTCTGTAAATGATAACGAATGAATTTTGTTAAGGCATCGTTGAAATATAAGCATGTCACTATTGCCGTGTTGGTGATGGTTTTGGTCCTCGGAGTTTATTCGCTGCTGACCATGCCCCGTCGTGAGGATCCGATGATCACGTCACCATTGGGCTTGGTGGTTGCCTACTATCCGGGAGCAACAGCCATACAGGTAGAGGAACAATTAACGACACGGCTGGAAGAGTACTTGTTCCAGTTTCCGGAAGTGCGAAAGGAAAAGACCTACTCAAGGACCAGCGATGGAGTTGTGGTCATTAGTGTTTGGTTGAACGATGGTATTAAACTGCCTGAGATTTTCTGGAGTAAGTTGAGGCACCAGTTAATCGTGGCTCGGGTGTTTGAATTGCCCGACGGGGTGATTGGTCCGATTGTCAATTCCGATTTTGGAGATACGGAAGCTTTATTGATCAGCATGGAATCCGATGACGCGACTTATGCGCAATTGAAGGAATATGCCAGGTTGCTGGAAGATCAGATTCGGACCATTCAGGCGACATCTAAGATCAAGCGAATTGGAGAGCAGAAAGAACAAATTTCAGTTTACTTCGATCCTGATAAGTTGTCGCAATATCAAGTGAGTTTACAGGATGTGGTGAAAGTATTGCAATCTCAAAACACGATTAGTTCAGGAGGCGAAATCAAAACAGAACAAAGCACTGTCTCTATTCATACTCATGGTTACTTCAATACTGAAACTGAGTTGGCCAATCAAATTATCGGGACTTCAGAAGTTGGGGCAGTTATCCGTCTTCGGGATATTGCTACGATAAAAAGGGAATATGAAGAGCCTGAGAATGATCTGCGCGTGAACGGGAAAAAGGCGCTGATTGTGGCTGTTCAGATGAACGAGGGAAACAACATCGTGGATTTTGGCGATGACGTCTCGGCAGCAATTGCCCGCGTGACTGAACTGATTCCTTCGAATATTGAAATTAGCCTGGTGGCGAACCAGCCGGCTTTGGTTAACCAAAATGTCGGTCATTTTCTGCGTGAATTTTTGATCGCAATTATTGCAGTTATCGTCATCATTATTGTCCTGTTGCCTTTTCGTATAGCCGCTGTCGCAGCTACGGCAATTCCTGTTACTGTTGCTGCAACTTTTACGGTTTTAAATGTGATCGGGATTGAACTGCATCAAGTATCCCTGGCTGCGCTAATCGTGGTATTGGGTATGGTTGTCGACGATGCGATTGTGGTAGCGGACAATTATGTAGAACTTTTGGATCAGGGTAAACGCAGATGGACTGCCGCTTGGAAAAGTGCTTCTGAATTAGTCGTGCCTATTTTAGCAGCCACCGTAACGATTATTGCAGCATTCATGCCCATGATCATACTTACCGGTGCAGTTGGCGAATTTATTCATGATCTTCCTATTACAGTGACTGTTGCTTTGGCTTCGTCATTCGTGGTCGCAATGGTTCTTACACCACTTCTTTGCTATGCTTTCATCAGAAATGGTTTGCGCAATCAAAACGGGAAGAACAGCGTGAAAGAGAATCGTTCGTTGTTGGATCGAATGGGGACAGTATACGGACGCTTGATTGAAAAGTGTGCCCGGCATGCAAAACTCACGCTCACTGCCAGCTTTTTTACCATCATAATAGCGGGAATCGTTTTTGAACTATTTGTAGGTCAGAAGTTCTTCCCGGAAGCTGAACGTAACCAGTTTGTCGTTGAATTATGGATGCCGACCGGAACGAAAGTTGAGAAAACGCTTGAATCAATATTAAAAATAGAGAACAAGATAAAGAACGATAAGCGGGTCGTTTCCTATGCAATATTCACAGGGATGAGTGCTCCCCGGATCTACTACAACTTTTCACCTGAATTTCCGGTGAGCAATTATGCGCAGATGCTGATAAATACAACGAGTGATAAGACAACAGAAAAATTGGCCGACGAATTGTCGCATCAAGTTGAGAAGCTTGTCCCCGAGGGAATGGTACAGGTGAAGCTGATGCAGCAGGGACTTCCCCAATTATCACCGGTTGAGGTTCGGGTTTACGGCGAGGAACTGCAAACACTGAAAGCAATCGGTGATCAGGTGAAAGCGATCCTCCGCGAAACCTCTGGGAGTAATTTTGTGCATGACGATTTTAAAGAAGATTATTTTGGTGTTAGCGTCACATTGAATAGCCAGGCTTCGCGTTTGGGGTTTACTACCGGAAGTGTTGCAAATTTGCTGTATCTAAGTACCAAGGGCTCTGCTGTTTCACGGATGTATGAAGGTGATAATGTGGTCAATATTGTTTTGCGAATGGGTAAAGACAAGGACGAGAATTTGGAATCGCTGCTGGATATTTATTTGGAATCTCCGGTTACAGGAGAAAGTGTTCCTTTGAGGCAAATTGCTGATCTTGAACCACACTGGCAAACCGGCCGGATTATGCACCGTAACGGGATGCGTTGTCTGACCGTTGGGAGCGAAACAACCGATAATGTCTTGGCTGCAGATTTGTTGGCTCGTATTCGACCAGAAATTGCGCAGATAAAATTACCTGCAGGATTTCGGATTGAGTATGGTGGAGAATACGAAAACAAAGCTGAAGTAATGGGTGGCATGGTTACGGCCTTGGGCATCAGTTTAGTCCTTATCTTCTTGGTGCTTTTATTCCAGTTTCGAAATACGAAAGAAGTGGCTATGGTTATGCTAACGATACCGCTTAGTCTTTTCGGGGCCGTATTCGGATTGGCGATTACAAGCAGCAACTTTGGTTTTACTGCCTTCCTCGGGATCATTAGTTTGTCCGGAATTGTAGTCCGTAACGCGATTATCCTAATCGATCATGCGAATGAGCTGATGACAGCCGGGTTTGATCTTCGGACTGCGGCTATTGAGTCTGCACAAAGGAGATTGCGTCCAATATTTTTGACAGCTATGGCTGCTGCATTCGGGGTTATTCCAATGATTTTGTCCGGATCTTCATTATGGGCACCGCTGGCCAGTGCTATTGCTTTTGGTGTTGTCTGGAGCATGATGATGGCCTTGTTGACCATTCCTGTTCTATACCTGAAAATTATGAATCCGGGAGAGAAAACTTATTTGTTAGAAGTGCCGGACGAGTAGACCAATAAGGAGAAAAAGTAAATGCAAAAATGAGCTGAAAAATGAAGAAGGCGTTAATTATAGGGATTTGGATCTTATCATGTTTGTCGGTACCGGCTCAGCAATACATGAGTCTGAAGCAAGCCCGGGACATGGCATTGGCAAAAAGCGAAGATTTGAAAATTGCTGAAGCTATGCTGGTCAAGTCCGAATACGAACAAAAAGCAGCTAGGACCAACTATTTGCCGTCGGTTTCTGCCTCAGCAACGGGTGTCTATTTTCTCGATAAACTGAAGTCAGAATACTACCTACCCACCTATAGTCCCAACGAAGCAAGTGGAGCAATGGAGCCTAATCTCGCTGTCGACGAGTTGGGGCAGCCGCTGGTTGGAGCAGATGGTAATCCACTGTTTAATATGTATGCTTATTTGCCACTGGAACTTAGTTTGCAGGGGGCTTATCTGGCCACAGTGAAGCTGGAACAGCCCATTTATGCCGGTGGAAAGATTACTTCAGGGAACCGAATGGCTGATTTGGCCCTGGGTATGGCGGCTGATAATCTCGAGATTCAACGGATGAAGACCGTCGTGGAAGCCGATCAGACTTATTGGTTGTACGTTTCGGCACAGTCGAAGGTGAAGCTTGCGAAAGAAAATCTCGACCTTTTGGAAGCGCTTCTGAAACGAGTTCGCGATAATAGGGAGGTTGGTCTTATTCAGGAGAATGATGTATTGAAAGTTCAGGTGGAGTACGACAAAGCCCGGCTCGATTTTCAGAAAGCCAAAAATGGAATGGAACTCGCGCGTATGTCACTATGCCGTGTTACCGGGCTCGAATTTGACACCCAAATTCAGACAGATTCGCTTATTAATATAAATGCACAAATTCCCTTAGGTCTGGAAGTCGAGGATGTCACCGGTCGTCCGGAATATCATCTGCTGAAAAAGAATGTCGAACTGGAGCATTACAGGCTTGCCAATGTGCGTTCCGATTATTTGCCAACCTTGGGGATCAGTGCCGGTTATATTTATTTTGGGCGGGTTGAGCTAAATGATGATCTATTGAGTATGGGAACGCCGAATGTGCTTGCTCAATTGAATATTCCGCTGTTTAATTGGGGCGAAGGACGCAAGAAAGTGGCGATAGCCCGCGAGGAAAGAAGCATAAAAGAGCAGCAGTTGGACAAAAATAAGGGACTGATGCAGCTCGAGATCGAACTGACAAAATTCAGTCTGAAGGAGGCTGCGTTGCTGGTCGAAATAAGTGAGCAAGGGGTAAAACAGGCTGCTGAAAACTTGAGAGTGAGCAAGAATAGTTACGAGGTTGGCCGTGAATTACTCACCGATTTGCTCACCGCTCAAACGCAGTGGGCAAAAGCCTCGAATGAGCTCATTGAAGCAAAAATCAATTTCAAATTAAAGGAAACAGAATACTTGCGGGTAACTGCTCAGTTGCTGTCTGTTGCCACCGCTGAATGATGACCTGTTTTTTTCTTTCTCGGGATAAATTAGGTTTCTCTTCCTATTGCAAAATTCCTTTCCCTTTGCGTATCTTTCACCTTATGACAGAGAGCATCATTAATTATTTGGAAGAGGAGCTAATCGAGCTTTTAGGATCCGGTTTTCATGTTCAACGGAAGGAGCCTGTTGGCGGAGGTTGTATTAACCATACCTATCGGTTGCATACGACCAAAGGCGTATTTTTTCTGAAGTGGAACTTCTCCTGTGCCGACGATTTGTTTGTCCGCGAAGCCGAATGTTTGCGGGAGTTGAAGCGGGTAGCCGGCGGTGAGTTGATTGTTCCTGAAGTTATTTTGGCCAAAGAAGCTGATGAACTGAGCGGTTTCATTTTGCTGGAGAACCTGGAGAGCGGAAGTGTAGCTGCCCAAGACACGAAGTTGGGGAAAGGCTTAGCACATCTGCATCGTTATCAGCCGAAGGATTTTGGTTTCGAAAATGACAATTACTGCGGTGCGACCCAGCAGGTGAATGACTGGAATGAATCGTGGCTGGAGTTTTTCGCAGAAAATCGGCTGGGATTTATGCTTCGTCTGATTAAAAATAGCCGGGATATTTCAACTGACGATCTCCGGGTTTTCGAGAAGTTGATTGATCGCCTGGATCTGTTGTTACCGAACAATTCAAAAGCATCGTTGATTCATGGCGATTTGTGGTCGGGCAATTACCTCTATACCATTAAAGGACCGGCAATTATTGATCCGGCTTCGTATTATGCCGATCGGGAAATGGAACTGTCGATCATGCAAATGTTTGGTGGATTTTCACCGAAAACATGGGCAGCCTATCAAGAAGCTTTCCCTTTGGAAGCTGGCTGGGAAGATCGGGTTCAGATTTATCAACTTTACCACATCCTGAATCACTACTATTTGTTTGGTGGCTGTTTGGTGGCAGTTACCTGAAACAGGCACTAGGCATCGCACAGCGGTTTATATAGCACATGGGCAGTGAACTTGCCTAAATGTGACTTCAGGTAGAGTATACAACATCATTAAGTTTTAATCCCATCTAAACGTAGTGCTCCGTCAAGGTGCAACGTCGGGTAGCGTCGCGATGCGACGTTGCGTTACGTTGTGATGCAACTCTGCCTTACGTCGCGATACAACGTAGCATTACGTTGTGAGGTGATATAAACTGATTGGGTAAGTATAGAATTGTTTATTGCTATGCTGCTCTTCTAATCGCTGTAATTTGAAATCAGATTTCGACCAGCTTACTTTTAATGGCGTACATCACCAGCTGAGCGGTGTTTTTGCACTGGCTTTTTTCCAGGATATTCGCACGGTGCTTGTCTACGGTTCGCTTCGAAATAAAGAGTTGATCGGCAATTTCCTGGTTTGAAAGTCCCTGACAGATCAATATCAGAATTTCAATTTCGCGTTCCGAAAGTTCAGCTTGTGGTTCCCGTGTTTTTGAGCTGGTGCGCAGACTGTTTACCAGGTTTTGCAGCAATTCCGACGAAAAATAGTTTCCTCCGTCCACCACGGTGTCTATGGCATTTTTCACCTCGTTCATGTCCGAGTTCTTCAGCAGGAATCCCTTCACGCCGGCGTCTACCATTTGGTAATAATAATCTTCTTCGCCGTACATGCTGAGGGTGATAATTTTCAAATCCGGGTATTTCCCCATCGCCACGTTGGCGGCAGCAATACCATCCATCACGGGCATCTCAATATCAAGCAAAACAATGTCCGGCAATTCTTGCTCCAACAGGTCCAGAAATTCCTGACCGTTACCGGCTTCTCCGGCAACTTCATATTTGTCAATGGTGTTTAGTAAAATCCGCAGTCCGTTCCGAAACAGGGTGTGGTCGTCAACCAA
>QKCF01000094.1 GCA_003246935.1 Sunxiuqinia sp.
CAAATTCTTCACAGTTGTTAATTGATTACTAAACCGGTAAAGCGCTACTTTGTTTCCGTTAAATGTTGTAATTTTAAAAGAAAACAAACCAATGAAAACGCTAATCCTGTATATGTCCACCCATGGATGTACGATCAATGTTGCGCACCGAATTGCCGTAAAGCTTGGCGGAGAAGTGGCACTGGTCAATCTGAATGAAAAACCACAGGTACAACTTGACGACTACGACCGGGTTATTCTGGGCGGTTCAATCCACGCAGGGAAGATCCAAAAGGAAATCCAGACATTTTGCAAGAAAAACCTGACCAAGCTAGCCAGCAAAGAGCTGGGACTTTACATTTGTTGTATGTACAAAGGCGTTGAAGCTGAAGCGCAACTAAGAAATGCCTTCCCCGAAATCTTACATCGGCATGCCAAAGCTGAAGCCATTATGGGCGGTGCCTTTTATTTCGAAAAGATGAATTTTGTGGAACGTTTCCTGGTGAAAAAAATGACAGGAACAACCAAAACTACTGTCAAAATAGATCAGGATGCCATTCGCCGTTTCAGTGACAAAATGAAAAAGCCACTCGCCGCCAGCTAGGGCAGCGATTAAAAGGCCAGATAAAAATCGCGGGTAAGTTCACGATATTGAGCAGTGTACTCGCCGGTCTCCCGATTACGGATATAGATACTTTCCCAGAAATCAATTTCAGGGTGGAAGGACAATTCAACCAAAATCCGATGAGCAGGCTTGGTTTCATCAGGGAAAACACGAGCACAACGATTCACAGACAGTTTAACGCGCCGGGCCTCCGTGCGCAATCGTTCCTCCTGCTCGGCTGGTAAAACCAGGCTGATCCGACCATCAGGACTTAACAAACCGGCTGCTTTTGCCAACAATTCTTCAATTGTCAAACTATCAGCATGCCGGGCTGTAGCTCGCTTTACATCACTCGACTTCGGCGTTTTCACATGATCGAAAAAAGGAGGATTGGAGATGATATGATCATACTTCCCGTTTGTTTCGAAATCCTGAAATGCAGTTCCAAACAGATGAATCCGGTCCTTCCAGGGTGACTGATTGAAATTTTCCTGAGCTTCTTCTGCCGCACCAATTTCTATTTCCACAGCATCCACGACAGCCGAAGTCCGTTGAGCAGCCATCAACGCCAGCAAACCTGTTCCTGTTCCAACATCCAGAATCCGCGCTTCGCTCCCCAAGTCGGCCCAAGCGCCAAGAAGCACGCCATCGATTCCGACTTTCATCGCCGCTTTTTCCTGAACGACTTTAAACTGCTTAAACTGAAAAAAGTTGTTCTTTGCCATTTTTCTTGTGTTATACCAACTGGTTTTCTCTGTTTTCTATACACCGAAAAGGTAGACTATACGGCGTCTGCGGGCAAAATTAACAATTCTATCGTATTCCGCCCTACGCATCAAAAACAACTTAAATCAAACTATTTCAACTACTTACCCAGTCTCTGTTATTCCAACATTAATTAACAAGGCAGAAAAATTAATTTTAACACAACTTTTTATTTGCTGATATAAAGTATTTTCTACTTTTGCCCCCCGAAAATTTGAATGCAAAGGCGTTCTATTCACATTGATATGAAGAAAAGAGATTTTTACATTTTGGCCTTTTTAGCATGCTTAATTGTTTATGCAATGCTTAACCGACGCACTTTAGTGCCGACAAAATCGAAAACCTTTTAAAACAAAACACCAGTTCCGAAGTGCTGACAAACGCAATTGATTCTATCGGATCTCAAAGCACACACATCTAGTCCGGAGAAAACAAATTCTCCACGTGCTTTGCTCAATCACCTAAACATTCGCATCATTAAATAAAAGTACCCTCCCGAAATCGGGAGCGGTATTGTTTTATCTTTTTCCAACGCTAATTTTTCGATCTAACATTTGAGCTGACGCCTGAAAATCCTTCGGCTTAACCTACCCTCACACGTCGCACCTAAAAGGAACTTTTGACAATTATTTCATCCTGTAAATACTATTGAAATATTCGTTTAATTCGACTTATTTTGACTGTAGTTATTTTTAAATCAAGCGTATCTCACCCTTGAAAATAGAACAAAATGAAAACATTCATTTCAATTAATAAACTACTGATTTTAACGGCTATTCCAATTACCTTTTCATGCCAACGTTTTAGCGAAGGCTCAGCCCAAAAAGCTAAAAAGATCAAACTGACAACAACAGCACTTTACGAGACAACGCCAATGCCGCAGCCTGTTAACAGCGACGCAGCTGATGATCCTGCAATTTGGCGAAACCCAAAAGACTCAACGGAAACCTATATCATTGGCACAGATAAAAAAGGAGGACTCGCCACCTATAACTTAAAAGGTGAACAGCAATATTACTATGCCGACGGTAATATGAATAATGTTGATGTTCGCTACGGTTTTGTACTGAATAACGACACCATCGACCTGGTGTGCGCGACCAACCGCAGTACCAAAAGCCTCTCGATCTACAAAATCAGCAAAGGTGGTGAGCTGACTAACGTAGCTGCCAGAAACATCACCACCGAAATGATGGGTGAAGTGTATGGTTTTACACTGTACAAAAGCCCGCTAAGCCAAAACATATTCGCTTATATGAACAGCAAGGAAGGCGAAGTTGAGCAATGGGAACTTTACGCCACCGACTCGCTAATTGATGCCAGGCTGGTACGCATATTCAATGTACACACCCAGGCTGAAGGCATGGTTGCTGACGACGAAAACAAAGTGTTCTTTTTGGGTGAAGAGC
>QKCF01000107.1 GCA_003246935.1 Sunxiuqinia sp.
GTCAGAATGACAAAGCGGAGCAATGCTTCAAAGCATACCTGAGCAGACAGTCTGAAGATGCAAATGCATTGTACTCATTGGGCTTACTGCTAAGTGAAGTTGGAAAATACGATGAATCGTTGGAATACTTGCTGAAAGCAAGTAACGTTGACCCGAAATATCCGCGCGTAAATCACAACATCGCTATGTTGTATGATTTCTTGAAGGACAAAGAGAAAGCCGAAACGTATCTCAAAAAAGAGATTGAAGCAGTTGACGATTTGAATAGTCGCCTGGAGTTGCTACAGTTTTATCTCAACAATAATATAGAACAGAAAGCTCTGAGCTTTGGGGAAGAAATATTGAAGCTTTATCCCGATAATGAAGACGTCAAAAAGGTAGTGGCGCAATTGAGAGCTTCATAACTTAAACAGATTTTACTTATACAACAAGAAGTGCGCAATACGCGGTCTTTTTGCGAACACAAGGCGATAACATATTTATCACTGAAAAAACTTGTGCCCAGCCAACAGTCTGGCATTTTCTTCCTGACTTATTTTGATATATTTCAAAAATGACTTTTCTGTTTTGTGTCCGGTTATTTTCATGATGGAGATAGAAGGAATGCCTGCTAAATACATATTCGTTGCACCGGAGCGGCGGGCAGTGTGAGAAGTTACCAATTCATACTTTCGAGAAGTACGTTCTACGATCGAATTTCCCTCGGTTCTGGTCAAGGAAACCATCTCATCTAAGCCGATCAATTGGCATGCTTCTTTGATGTGTTGGTTAATGTTTTGGTCACTAATCTTAGTTCTAATGTCAAATCCATTGTCCAAAATTTCTCTTATAATCGGATGAATGGGGATAACGACATCCTCATTTTTTCGAGTTCCTTTTTGGGGTTTTATTCGAATGAAATTTTCTTTGATATTCACTTCGCTCAGACGGTTAAAGTCAGAGACCCTTAATGCAGTGAATGCTCCAATCAGAAATTTATTCTTTGCATTATTCAATGCTGCTACTTTTCTCAGTCTGTTTTCAACGCGCATGTCATGAGTAATTGGAGCAATATTGTACACATCTGGTTTGAACTCATGTAGCTTTTGTAATTCATCTAACGACAAGTATATCGTATCTGCAGTCTCATGTTCAACTTTAAAATCTTCGTGTTTGAATTCAATATTATCGTGGAGTTTCAGCCGGCTATGCGGCCCAGTCACATTCATGATTTTTTTGATACACTTTATAAGGCTGCCGAAATAGTTCAAGCTATAATTTACGGGCTCAGCATCTTTCTTCGGTTTATAGGAGGATGATAGAACCCACTTTTTGAAGTGTGTATAAAAGTCGAGGTTTATATCCTCAAAGGTAAGTTTCTTCCGAAATTTCTTTTCGTAACGTGCCAACCAATTATAGGTTGTTTGATATTTGTTATAGGTTTGACCAATATAGTTTTCCTCAAAGTATGATTTAAAAAACTCCAGGAACAATTGTGATTTTATCTTTTTCTCCGGTACCGAAACCTTCACAGGATCATTTTCATCATCTGTTATTGTAGTTTTAAGTTCCTGTAATGTTGGGACTATTTTCTCGAGTATGCATTTTTCAAGAAATTCGTCCATCTTTCTGTCAAAACGGCTAAGACGAATGTTGATCACTTCTGCATCAGGGTATTCCTTTTTAACCTTTGCTCGTTTCTGGTCGGTATCCCAATACCTTGTTTCAACGCTGATTCCTGTAGCTAATTTGTACCTTTGTCCTTTGAATCTGATAATCGCATTAATGGCTGATTTATTCTTGGATGAGTCTTTTAGAAAGAACAATGTTTTCATAGTCCGGAGTTTTATACAAAGGTATGAATGGGGGAACGAAAGGGGGAACGTTTAAGGCAATATAAATGTTAATTTTATCCTGAAGACTTTTGAAATGCAGAGCTAATGGGCTAAATATCAATATAAAAAACAATTTAATAAAATAATGGTCGAGTCCCGTCCTGGGCACTAAAAAGCCGCGGTTTCCGCGGCTTTTGTCGTATATGGGGGATGCTAGGGGGGATGGATTGGGAAAATCTTGTTTAATGTTTATAAGCAAATTTCCGCTTTTTCAAAATCCTAAAGAAATAGTAAGAAGTTGTTCTGTTTTGTTGTTCGTGTAGAGAAATATGTTTGATATTTTTTCTACCATGGGAATACAGCTATACCAGATTCTGAACTTATTTGATATCGAATTGTGGTCAATTTAAATGATTTACACGTAGTTTTGCAATCGCTTGTCAATATTTAAAGCGTGTCTTGTGATACTGGAATGAAGCCATACCGTCCATTGGTGTAGTCTTTCGTAAAATGCAAATAGTTTATTTTTTCAACCACGTTCTTCGGTGGATTGTAGTTTTCGATCACAATAATTTGCCTATCAACTGTCGTTTTGCTTAGATTTGAATAGAAAAGGTTCTTCATATCTTCACTTATTGCTTCATTATTATCGAGTTGTGATTCTGCTTTTCTAAAGGTAACTAATGGTGAATCCAAAACAATAAATCCAGTGCGTGGCTTTTTGTAGGCGATGCAATAATTCATTAGCGAAATAATAAAGGCTGCGCGAGTGATCGCTCTATAGCCTTTCTACCTAATTAGGAATGTTAAAATTCAAACTCTTGGAGAAAGCGAAGTTGACAGCTTCGAGATTTCCGAAATGCCATCAGACAAGTTTTATACCTTGCAGATACACCACAAGTTGCATTACTGATAGACAACTGAAGGGTATCTTGAAAAGGAGTCGATCCTGAAAGTTGGCAATAATTATAAATCATAATAAAAAAATCAGTTGTACTCCCTATCAAAGGGTTAATAATTGCGGCTGGAAATCTATCAAGCGAGATAACAACAAGTGGCGATGTTACGTATGAATTTTAAAAATAAAACGCATACGGACGGGGTTCTGCAGATACATTGGATATCTCATAGTAGGGTATAATGAGGTGATATAAAACAATATGGAGGATGAAAGGCATGATAACAACAAGGCGATGCCGAAAAGCCAAATGAGTAGGAAAAAATTAAAACGATGAATCATGAAAAAGAAGAAATTTTTGAAGATTTTAATTGGTATTTTTTCTGTTGTCGCAATCCTTATTATTGGATCTGTAGTTTACCTAAAATTATTTCTGCCAAACATTGAGGTAAAAGACTTGAAGGTGGAAATTACAAGTGAGCGGCTTGAAAGAGGCGAATATCTTGCGAATCATGTAATGGTTTGCGTTGATTGTCATTCAAAAAGAGATTGGACAAAATATTCCGGGCCTATAGTGCCAGGTACTGAAGGCATGGGCGGGGAGATCTTTGACCAAAAAATGGGCTTGCCGGGCAATTATCTGGCCACTAATATAACTCCTTATGTTCTGGCAAGCTGGAGTGACGGGGAAATCTATCGTGCAATTACTGCCGGTGTTGGAAAGAGAAATAATACGATTTTTCCTGTTATGCCCTGCGGGTTATATGGAGCCCTTGATGATGAAGACATATACGGTGTAATTGCGTATCTGCGCTCAATGATTCCTGTCAAAAATGACGTAGCTCTTTCAAAATCGGATTTTCCTGTGAACCTTTTGATTAACACAATGGCAAAAGAAGGACAACCTACAAAACGACCTCCGGTACAAGATTCCCTTAACTATGGGAAATACATCACAACAGCAGCAGCTTGCCTTGTTTGTCATACTCCTACAACGGATAAAGGAGAATTAATAATGGGAAAAGCCTTTTCAGGGGGGAGAGAATTTCCTATGGAGGGTGGATTTACATCTCTTTCAACAAATATTACTTTCGATAAAAAAACAGGAATTGGAGAAATGGATCAGGAAATGTTTATTGATATGTTTAAAAGTTATGATTTGACAAGCTATGAACCGGTAATGGTAAAAAAGGGAGACCCTAATACGGTAATGCCGTGGACAATGTATGCAAAAATGGATACGGTAGATTTGGCCGCTATTTATAATTACTTAAAATCGTTACCTCCGATTGAAAATACGATTATGCAATGAAAACCTCAACTGAATAAGCGAAAAATGACAATACATTAGACCCTGTGCAAATCGGATTTCAAAAACAAAAGGACACTCCAACCGGGGTGCCTTTTTTTTTCTCCATGTGTCTCGTCCTGAAATTGAGCTTGAAATCGATTATAGGCTAAAAGCGTTATCGCTCGATAGGCTAAATGAAAGTAGTGAGAGTTATTATCAGAGCATGGGCAAGATATTCAACGACATTGATTGGCAACTTGCCGGCAAATATTACAAAAAAAGTATAGAATCCGGCTTTGTATCAAGATATACAACAAATGAGCAGTACCAAATAGAATACCGAAGTCGCAATTTCGGGGAAGCCTTAAGATATGCCTTAAAAACGCTGGATTTAGCGCCAGGTAGATTACAATCTAATATGGACGTAGCTTTTAGTTATTTGCAGAATCATCAATTTGAGAAATCAGATGAATATTTTGATAAGTCAAAAAACTTATATCAGGAAATCTATGGTAGTAAAGAAATCTATTGGTTTATGGGCTATCATGGTTTAGTGAAAATACAAAGAGGTATGGTTAAAGAGGGACAAGCCATGATCAATGCCTTCAAAGACCACCTTTATCATCCTGACAATTACGATGAAGACTTGATTATTGATTCTGAGCAGGACTACTTTAAAGCTCTGATGTTGGCTTATGAAGGTGAGATCGATGACGCTATTACGCATCTCAATAACTACTTTACAAATGATCATGATAAAACTATCTTTGATGATTTACTTAATCTGCAGACCGATCCATTTCTTGATAATTTAAGGCAGGACGATCGGTTTAAGAAAATCGTACAGGGATTATTGGATATTGAAGAAAACAAACGACAATTATTCCAAAAGAAGCTAAATGAATACCACAAACGCAAAGAATTGAAATGGCTTAAGCTTAATCGTCTTTAAAGCAAAGACGCGCGAGAAAGAAACAATGTACTCGGTTATTCTCCGATTGGCTTGTCATGCCAGTTTGGGACACATAGATTTTTAAGTTCTGTTTGCTTAAATTTTAGCCACTTTCGGTCATTGCTTTAGGAGAAGACTAGAATGACACAAAATGGTCTAAAATTTACCGTTACAGTATCGAAAAGAGGATCAGTCTGCATGTGCATTATTGCTCTTTGCTGGGGACAATAGGATTTTTGCATCAAGACAGGCGTGTTGAGTATATTGATCCCTAGATACCAGCTCTTGCCCGTGAGGGCAGCAGTGGAACGGATTTTTTAATCTTATTCCTACTATTTTGATCTAATTGCTAAGATCATTACCATGTCAAAGTACTGAGGAGCTGCTACATTTGATTGGACGGTAGGCAAAGTCTTATCTTACTTTCTTGAATTATTGATCTTGTAGAGAAGTGAAACTAGCAAAAAAAGCCTCCAAATTTGAAGGCTATCAAAAGTTAGGAATTTCCTCTGATTTGTGTTATAATCTCAGGCAATAGAGACTGATCTTTTGGTTTAGGCTTTCTATCTGGGCGACTGATCTGAAACAATCAAACAAGGCCCACCGCAAACGGGACAACGGCCAAAAGCCGCCCTCAAGTCAAATTCATGATTACAATATTCACACACATGCAATAGTTCATGATTCTCAATCTCCTCTTTTGTCTTACTCATTATATACATCGTTTATTTTTTTATCGGTTAAACTTTAACTAAGCTTCTGGATTGATACAAGATCTATTCTAAGCGCTATTCTGCAAAAACTAAACTATCTCTTTTCACCTCAATATATCGTCCCCTGCAATCGTAGAAGGCAAGCATGTCGAAAGCAATTTTACTCATTTCTTCTACTACTCCGGTTTCCTGATCCAACACTTTAATTTTCTCTTCCATCATAAACTAGTTTTAAAATTCTATGTCTACAAAAATACCTTTGTTTGTCAAATTGTAAACACTACAATTTCGTCAATCAAGGAGGATAATTTCGTCAATCAGACTTCTGTGAAGCATTAATCACAAATTCAGGCGTTCATAAGAAAACAGTTTTCTTCAAACTGTGCATAATATTATTGCGATTGGTCCTCCCTAGGCGGGAGAGCCTATGTTAGCTGAATGTATTGCAATGGCTTTGATTTAATTCCTAGCATTAGTTTTTCATCAACAGCGCTTTAGTAACATTTATATAGAGTGTAGTGTAAATCATGGAGGTTATATCGTTGTGCAATATGTAGATACTTTTGTGATCACATTAAAAAGCTATAAGACAGTAAGTTTTGAAACAAAAAGGACTTAGAATATCAACGTCTGTATTCTTCCTTATTGATGTCGCAATTTCAACCAGACTATTTTCACCGCAGAGAATTACGTATCTGTCCTTTTGGAGAGATGTATGTTCGGTTTGGGCTTAGCTGAAACACAGGGTGAAGCTTGTTTCCTTTCCG
>QKCF01000033.1 GCA_003246935.1 Sunxiuqinia sp.
GATGTTTTTGCAGGCGTGGTTGAGACCAACCGCATTGGAGAAATCATCATCGACGCACACTGCCGCACCAGCCAGCCGGGAATCTATGCGGCCGGCGACGTATCACAGGTGCCCTACAAACAGATTGTAATTGCCATGGGCGAAGGCTCCAAAGCTGCCCTATCAGCATTCGACGATAACATCAAAGGCGTTCAACTTGGGGTAGTTGAAGAAGCCGCTACAAACTAACGTGAAATTATCATCGACAGTCTCAGATACAATTGATAGAAAGGTGTACGACTTCGGTTGTGCACCTTTTGTATTTTTAACACAGTTGCTCTCTATCTGAATTAAGGAATGATTAATCTTCCGGTACATTTCCGGTTCCTCCCAAAGCATTCGAGTGAAAGCTTATAGCTTTGCGCAAAATTTTAGAAACTATGTGGGTTATCCTGGCGCTGATCTCAGCGGTTTTGTTGGGTTTATATGATGTTTTCAAAAAACTGTCGCTGAACGATAATGGCGTATTACCGGTCTTGTTTTTGTCGACAATAACAGCTGCTGTTGTTGCATTTCCAATCGTTCTGGGCTCGGTATATTTTCCGGATGCATTCAAACAGATTCATCTTTATGTACCGACTATTACAGCCCGCGAGCATGGCCTCATTTTCATTAAATCGGTGATTGTAGTCAGCAGCTGGATTTTTGCTTTCCACGCCATGAAACACCTGCCGATCACCCTCATTTCACCAATCCGCGCCACCGGTCCAATCTGGACACTGATTGGAGCGATCATCATTTTTCAGGAGCGCCTTAACTTGATGCAATGGATGGGCGTCGTCATCACCCTCTTTTTCTTTTACCTCTTATCAACCGCCGGTAAACTGGAAGGAATCAGTTTCCGCCGCAATATTTGGATTTTCTGCATTATTGCGGCTACGTTACTGGGAGCTGCCAGCGGTCTGTTCGATAAATACATCTTGCGCCAAATTGACCGTATTGCCGTTCAAGCCTGGTTCTCGTTCTACCAGGTTGTCGTGATGCTTCCTGCAATTGCACTGTTCCGATGGACAAAACCAAAAACAGAACGCCCCCCTTTCGAGTGGCGCTGGAGCATCCCGATGATTGCCATTTTCCTGCTTTTTGCCGACTATGCTTATTTCTATTCGCTGTCGATTCCTGATTCAATGATCTCAATTGTATCAGCTTTGCGCCGCGGCGGTGTACTAGTGGCTTTTGTTACCGGAGCCATTCTTTTCCGCGAACGAAACATCAAAAGGAAAGGGATTTACCTGCTGGGAATTTTGCTGGGGATTTTGATTATTAGCTTCGGAACCCACTAAACACATAACACGGTTCGGATAGCCTATTTTCTTAATAAAGCTAAAAATTAGGCAATAGCGATTGCTACAAGTATATTTCCTGTTAATTTTAAAGGAAAAATATGGAGCAGATTCAACTATTCCAGGGTGATATCACGCAATTACATGTTGATGCCATTGTAAATGCAGCCAACAAAAGCCTGCTTGGCGGAGGTGGTGTTGACGGTGCTATTCACCGAATGGCTGGTCCCAAATTACTGGAAGAATGCAGAAAACTAAATGGCTGTGAAACCGGTGAAGCCAAAATCACACAAGCCTACAAACTCCCCTGCCGTTTCGTGATACATACCGTTGGCCCGGTTTGGTACGGCGGAAAAATTGGGGAGGCAGAATTATTGGCTAAGGCTTATCGCAATAGCCTCGAACTGGCAAAAAAGCATCAACTGAAAACCATTGCGTTCCCAAACATCAGTACAGGTGTCTACCATTTCCCGAAAACGGAAGCTGCTAAAATAGCGATAACTACCGTTCGCAAATTTTTAAACACAAACTCACTCCCGGAGACTGTGATCTTTTGTGTGTTCGATGATGAAAACCTCGAAATCTACAGTGACTTGCTCGAACAGGAAAAATAGTCGGACGTAAAGGAATAAACGACACTGAAACGGCCAAAAAGCTAGATCAGAAAAACAGAACAATGTTTAGTATGAAATTCTTCAAAATAGAAATTCAGATTACGCTATTAACACTCATCATCGCAGTGGCCGTTGTTGGTTCCGGCTATCTGGTTTATACAAGCCTCTCTCAAATCATCGAATCAATTCACAAAGAAGCACGCCCCGATTATAAATTACTGCTGATAAAAGATATCGCCCTCGACCTGAATGAAGTCGAAAACTCAGTTCGTTTGTACAGTTTAACCGGAAACGAAGATTTCATTTACAACTTCCGCAAGTTGACGAAAGGAGTACACGAGAAACTCAACAATCTGGAAGATTATGCTATTCCGGAAAGTAACGAGTTGCAACAAATTGATTCTATTCGAATGCTTTCAAACAGAAAGCTTGTCATTTGGTCACAAATTCGAAATCTACACAAGCAGAAAATTCAAAAGCCATCGACAAGCTTGCTCAGTGAATTATCCTCAAAAATTGATACTGTTCTCATTCAACCGGATACAATTACATTTGAGCAACCTCAGCGGGCAGGCTTTTTTAAACGACTGGGACGAGCATTTGCGAAACAGGATACAACCGCGAAGGCTCCTGTCATTTTAGACAAGCAAGAAGAAAAGGAGCAACTAAAACAAGAACTTGCAGAAGTTGAACAGCAAATGAGTTTAACAAATCAGGAGTTGCAAATGCAGGAGAAGAAACTGCTGGAAGTCAACATCACTGCAACAAACCAAATTAATCGGTTGATCATGCAGCTGGAACAAAAAGAGCAACGCCGATTGGAAAGCAAAACAGAAGAGGCGGATTTCATGGCTGCTCAAATCTATCGCCGCATCGTCCTTTTCACAGGAGCTTCAATCTTGCTGTTAACCATTGTTTTGATTTTATTTTATCGCAACCTGAAACACAACAAAGCCTATCAAAACATTTTGCAAAAAGCCAGGCAGGATGCAGAAAGCCTGGCAAATGCCAAAGAACGATTTGTCGCCACCGTGAGCCACGAAATGCGCACACCGGTGAACGCCATCTTCGGGCTAACCGAGCAAATACTGCAGCGAACAGAAGCGCCGGATTTGAAGAAAGACCTGGCAATTGTGCAAAAATCGGCGGAACATCTGATTACTTTGGTAAACGACACGCTGGATTTCTCGAAGGCTGAATCGAAAAAAATGACTTTCGAGCAAATCGACTTTGTACCTTCAGAACTGCTCCATGAGATTATTACGTTACACGAAGTTCCTGCCCGAGAAAAAGGTTTAAAATTGGAATTAAAGGACTCAATTCCAGAGAAGCGGGTTTACAAAGGCGACCCTGTTCGTTTAAAACAGATCCTGATCAACTTATTTACCAATGCCATTAAATTCACGGAAAAAGGAGGTGTGACTCTTGAAGCAACGGAAGAAAAAATCAGTGAAGGGCATTTTAAATTAATTGTGGATGTAGTCGATTCAGGAACAGGCATACCAGGCAATCAGCTTGATAAAATATTTGACGCCTTCGTCCAACTGGATGGCAAAAACGCACAGAAACATCGAGGGGCCGGACTTGGTTTAGCAATCGTAAAAAAACTTGTCGATCTGCAAAGCGGGAAAATCTCAGTGAAAAGTCTGGTTGGCAAAGGCACCCGATTTACAATTGAAATTCCTTATGCTGAAGGAGATCCGCAAACCTTGGAGCAAACAACACCCAAAGCAATCGATATTCCGGATTGGTTTCATCAACTTCGAATACTTTTGGTTGATGACGAAGATTTCAACCTCTACCTTTTAAAAAATATACTGAGCAAATGGAATGTCCAATTTGACGAAGCACACAACGGACTGGAAGCAGTATCACAATATCAGGAACGTTCGTACAATTTGGTATTAATGGATCGCCGCATGCCCGAGATGGATGGACTAGAAGCGAGTAAAATAATTTTGGGGAAAGACAATTCTGCCAATATTGCGCTTTTAACAGCAACCAACAGAATAGAGGATAACGCCGAATATCAGGAAATCGGAATTAGAAAGGTATTGCAGAAACCCTTCCCTGAACGTGCTTTATTTGATCTGATTGACCAATTAAAAGATCAACTCTTCCCTACAGGGAAAGAAAACACCAGCACGCAAGACTCCAGTTTCGACATGGAAAATTTGAAAGCTACACTAGGAGGTGATGAGCAATTTATGAAGGAGATGATTGAACTATTCATTAGTTCTTCGAATAAATGTCTGCTATCGCTTGACGCTGCTTTAAGCAATGAAGACCGGACTATTTTAATAGAAGCAGCTCACAAACTGGCTGCGCCAACCAAACACATGATGGCCACCGAGCTTTACAATCAGCTAAAATCGCTCGAAAAAGATGGGGAAACACTCGATTGGGCCATTTTAAAAACGAAGATTAAGCAAACGCAAAAGCTAATTCGACAGTTAATTGATCAATTGAGCTCATCGATCAATTAGTATTGCACTAAAAAATCATTCTCAAAATGAGAATTTCAATCAAAATACACACAATTATTACTATCTTGCGCTCTCTGGAAACAAAATAAACTTCGTGCATGTCAGAAAAAGCCTTTAAAATTTTCGTCGTTGAAGACGATGAATGGTACCGCAGATTATTGGTACACAACCTCTCACTGAATCCTGATTACGAAATACAAGCCTTTGAAAACGGGAAAGATTGCCTTGCCCGTCTTGATGAGCAACCTGATATTATTACTCTGGACTATCGTCTTCCGGATATGAAAGGACTTGATGTATTGAAACAAGTTAAGGAGATTAATGACGACATTCAGGTAATTTTAATCTCGGAGCAGGACGATATTTCAATTGTTGTGGAACTACTTAAAGAAGGAGCTTACGACTATATTGTCAAGTCTCGCGACATTAAAGAACGCCTGCTCAATACGGTTCATAACATTCGAAATCGAAGTAAACTGAAAAAAGAAATCAGTAGTCTTCGAAAAGAAGTTAAAAAAAAGTACGCCTACCAAAATACAATTATCGGCAATAGCCAGGCAGCTCAACACATTTTTGAATTGATCGATAAAGCCACGCGGACTAACATTACTGTTACTGTTACTGGAGAAACTGGAACCGGCAAAGAACTGGTAGCTAAGGCAATACACTATAATTCGAATCGGGCAAAAATGCCTTTTGTTGCAGTAAATGTTGCCGCAATCCCCAAAGACCTGATTGAAAGTGAATTATTTGGACATGAGAAAGGTTCGTTTACAGGAGCCAATTTTCGCCGAATAGGAAAATTTGAGGAAGCAAACGGCGGCACCCTGTTCCTGGACGAGATGGCAGAGATGGATATTTCACTTCAGGCTAAACTCTTAAGAGCATTACAGGAACGTGAGGTTATTCGGATTGGAAGCAACACACCTGTAAAAATCGACTGCCGCATTATTATTGCCACAAACAGAAATTTGCTGGAGGAAGTGAAAAACGGCAATTTTCGGCAAGACTTATATTATCGACTCTACGGACTACCATTGGAACTCCCCCCGCTTCGTTCTCGCGGAAACGATGTAATCATCCTGGCAAAGCACTTTATTCAACAATTTTGCTCAGAAAATAACATGAATGCAAAGAGTCTCACTGCTGATGCCTCTACCAAATTGATGAGCTATGCATTCCCTGGTAATATTCGCGAACTGAAATCAATAATAGAGCTTGCTGTCACCTTATGCGACGGCGATGAAATTGCAAATGACCATATTGTTTTCGGAGGAGGACATGATGCAATGGCTGACATAACAAGCCAAGAAATGACTCTGCGAGAATACGATATCCAAATCGTTAAGACTTTCCTCAAGAAGTACGACAATAACACGAAACTGGTGGCAGAGAAACTAGATATTGGCGTTGCAACCATTTATCGAATGCTTAAAGAAGACAAAGCAATGGTTTAGTTACAAAATCTTATACAACAAAATAGAAAAAGCGAATCGGGGATACCCTTTTCGCTTTTTTCACACTTGTCATTTTGATACTCCTCCATTAATCACTATCAAAATGAGAATAAAGCACAATAACTCAAAAAGACTTAAGAGCTGTATATCAGTATTTTAAAAAACACACAATCCCACTGGCATATGGTTTGGCTATTATCTAGCACGATAACTTTTAGAGAGTTAGGAAATTAAAAACTATAAAGTGGAGGATTTAGAACATGGATAAGAAACAAGTCAAAACAATCGCAATTGCTGCTGTAATTTTTGTAGTAGCAATTTTTGGTGGTGTATATGTTTATACACAGAAAGAAGCCCAATTAAAGTCTTTGGATTCTGAAAAGACTGCCCTCTATGAGCAAATGCAAGCAAAAGATTCGTTGATGAATGATCTCGAAAGTACATTTAATGAAATTGAAAACAGCTTAACGTTCATTAAAGAAAAACGCAGTAACCTTTCTATTGGTGAAGGAGAAGGCGTAAAAGATCAGAAAAAAGAATTGATGGCCGATATTACGCTAATGAATACTATGCTAGAGGAAAGCAGCAAGAAAATTGATGAGCTGGAAGCTAAATTAAAAAAATCAGGTGTTAACATGCGTGCCTTCGAAAAACGAATTGCAGCCTTGAATAAGGATCTCAACACACAAAACACACAAATTGCTGAGTTGAAACAAATGGTTGAGCAAAAAGACTTCCAAATTGCTGAACTGGAAACAAAAATCAACGAGCAAAACGAATTCTTGGCAAGCCAAACAGACTCATTAACAAATGAATCACAACGTTTGGTAGAACGCACAAACGAATTGAATGAAGGACACGTAGCTTACGGGACATACCAAGAGTTGAAAGAAAAAGGTTTGCTGACAAAAGAAGGCGGTTTCCTTGGGCTGGGTGCAAACAAAGTAGTGAACAGCACATTTGATTCAGATTACTTTACAACACTGGATATCCGCGACACTAAAATCATTCCATTGCACTCTAAAAAGGCTCAAATAATTTCAGAACACCCGACAGACTCATATTCAATGGTAGAAGAAGATGGTCAAATTGCTTACTTGCAAATCGACAATCCTGAGGAGTTCTGGAAAATTTCAAAATATGCAGTTATCGAGGTAAAATAAATTTCCCGTTGTCCCAAAAATTGTGGTTCGAATAAAAATATTCAAGATATCCCTTACCTCGAATAATTGCGTTAACAAGCAAGAAGCCGTCACTGATTTCAGGACGGCTTCACTTTTTTTTATTTGTGGCTTCGTTTATTCTTCGAACAGCTGATTGAGAGCCGCGAAATAATCTTCTTCCCACCCCTCAGCTATATTTTCATATGCTTCATCCGGAATATTGCTTTGACGAACTTCCATACTCGTTCCGCCTTTGTGTTCGTGAAGTTTAATGGTCACCAACGAATCTTCGTCTTCACCGAAGTACCATTCCTGAACGATTTTATGGTTTGGCACGAACTCGATATTCTTACCGTATATCGCTCCATCCCATAATGAGAATTCAGTTCCGGGAACCGTTTCCATTTCGGCAGGTTCTCCGGTCCAGATTTCAATCATTAATTTATTGGTCAGAGCATTGTAAACATCCTCCGGAGCGGCTGAGATCTGAAAATACTTTTTGAATTCTTTCATACTTTCTTTTTTCTAATTCAAACGTTCACGTTTATAAACCGGCTTATTCAACGTATAGGTAAAACCAATGGTTACAAACTCTTTGAGCTGCCATTTGGGTTTATAAATCGTGTTTCCGTCGGCATCAACTTTATTGGTCGCAAAAGTAACATTGTCATCGTAAACTAAGTGAAATAATGCCTGCATATTAATAAAGCTGTTCAATTTAAAGTTGAAGGTATTTTCCCAGTCCACATCAAACTTAGAAAAAGGAGCCTTGTAATTGATGAACATTTTGTATTTAGTTTGCAGGGAGATGTCTGGAGTTATCGACTTTTTCCAGGAAAGGTCAGCATTGAGACCTCCTTCCCATAGTCGTTTTTTCCCCTCGCCGATACCAAAATTTGTTTGATCAATCCGAGCTGTATCTCTTACAAAAACCGTTTTTGAAGTCAAGGGAGACAAGAACAAGGAAAAATTATTGTTCGGCTTATAATCAAGACCTAACTTAATCAACGTTTTTGCAGGAGACAAAAATCCGGAGATTGGTGTATCCCGATCGGGGTAATCATACCCGTTAAAAAACTGAGTTTCAAAATCTAATTCTCCTGAATAATACCATTTCTTAAATGCCTGAATACCATATCTTGTTGTGAATTCAAATTTATCATCGTTCTTCTGAATTCCGTCGTCGGCAGGTTTTAACCAACCATTTCTAATCTCCAACGAGTTTTCCCACTTCGTTTTATCAGAAGAATAATTTGCAAAGCCTTTCAAAACAAATAATAATGCTAAAGAGCTGGTTCCACCAGATTTCCAGTTACTGTAGTAGGTCTGTGTTAAACCGGAATTAAAGTTTCCGCCCAATGTCCACGGAGTAACAACTTTGAAACGCTGATCAACTTTTTCCAACGATTTAGGACGCTCAATTGAGCCAAAAGAAAAATCCTTTTTCTGTCTTTCTGAAAATCGCGTGAAAGTTACACCATCATCAATCAGAAAGCGTAACGAATTCCGGCTCAATGCCTGCACACGAACGCCTAACGAATCGTTCTGCTCATTTTTAATATACATGCGACTTTGCCCGGGATTAGAATTACTCAAATCAACTTCAACTGAATCGCTGGCTGAGTTATGCAACCACATTGGCAATTGCTCTGCATCCACAAAATTCTGCAAAACCCGCAAGCTGTTGGCAACCGAATCATTTACAGCCATCATTGCCTGCTCGTTATAGGCCTGCAATAAATTATAATTGCGTTGTCTGATCGAATCTGAGAACTGCTTTTGCTCTCTTGCTGAATATTGTCTGACATACTCCTCCCGGTAAGCTTCAGTCACCGAATCGACATATTGTTTGATGACGAACTCATTATATCGCAGACGAGCGTCTTCCAGAATCGCCCTTTTTGTACTGTCAAGGCTCTGCAGGCGTTTGAAATCATTCGGACTGGTTATCAAAGAATCAGGTAATGCACCAAAAGCATTCAAACTATCAGGCATCGATACATACCCCGTTCCTAAAAGCCGCTCACTTTCCTCTGGCTTCAATGTTTTCACTTTCTCATCTAAATTAGTCAACAACTGTTCGGGAACAGCAATCTGATCCTTATTGATATTGTCACGCACCGAACGATCAATGCGAGCTAACTTTTCCTTTAATTCCTTATAAGACATATAACCAGGCACCTGCAAACTATCGGATACGTTCTCAGGAGTCCGGAAGAAATAACGATCACCCGACGAACTGTAATCATCCAACTGCTTCATCAAGGAATCAACACGATCGCTCTCGACATAATGAATCAACCCACGAATTTTAGTTTCTAAACCGGAACTCTGCGGATACCAATTCCCTTGTCGACCCAATAATTGATTTAAATAATTGATACTTGCTTTTACAGAATCTTGCTTTTCTCTACTATCCTGTAGATTAGTTGCCGACAAATTTTGACATGAGAAAACAACAACAATTCCAAACAGAAAAAATCTGAACTTCATAATTTTAATCGTTTATAAGGCTTAAAACAAGTTTTTAGACACACCAATGCAACACAAAACAGGATGAATCACACTTCACTTTTCCAGTTACAATAGGGATTTTGAGCTATACAGGAATTATGAAATCGTGGATCACCACTCACCTCTTTAGCCACCCAAGCAGGCAACTGTACCATCTCATCAGCATGCGTAAGCTCTACTTCCGCAATAATCAAGCCATCATTAGCTCCTGAGAACACATCGACTTCCCATTTTTTGCCAAATTTGTAAATTATATGGCGAATTTTGTCGATCACCGGCCATACCGAAAGCTTCATTAATTCGCGCGCATCATTTACAGGGATTTCATACTCAAACTCAGGGCGACTAATGCCAACAATCTTTCCTTTAATTGTCATATAGGCCCTTTCCCCTGCAATCCGAACCCGAACCGTTCGCTCCGGGTCAGCACACAAATAACCTTGAACAATTTCTATCTCAGACTCACCTTGTGGCTTAAAACCAGGTCTTACCAAAAACTTCCGCTCAATCTCTACAGCCATTTCGCTTTTTTTATTCCTGCAAAGATAACAGCCTGATTGAATGTCTCATTCATTTCTTTCAACAAATGCTAACGAAGTAAAACCAGGAACATTTAATCAGCATCATGCCGAAGACGAAGGTATGTCTATTCGCAAATCACATGAAAATCCGGAAGTTCTTTTGCTTTATCAAAATTTTCTGGGTCAACCGTTGGGTAAAAAAATCGCAACACTTGCTACACACAAGCTACCTCAAAAGAAACTAATACTAGCAACATACACATAGAACAGATCAAAATTCAACTGCGTTTTAAAAATTCTTTTTAACCAATTTTTGATCTTTTTTGACGCCTTCAATATTACCTATTTGTTAACTTAGCATCAACTAAATAACAAGCAAGTGAAAGAGCAATTTACATACTACTCTCCAATTGGACCTTTATGTATTGAAAGTGAGGATGATATGATTTCTGCAGTTCATTTTTGCGAAAAAGAACTAACATCCGAACATTTCAACCCCGACCTAAGAGAAAAAGTTACCGAACAACTCGATGATTATTTTGATGGTTACCGGTTCGAATTCGACTTGCCCATAAAGCCACAGGGCACTGAATTTCAGGAAAAAGTTTGGGAGGAACTCACTCATATTCCATACGGACATCTAACCAGCTACAGTGAAATGGCGAAAATACTGGGCGACAAAAACCTGGTTCGTGCAGTTGGCGGTGCCAATTCAAAAAACCCAATAGCTATCATTATTCCATGTCATCGCGTAGTTGGAGCAAACAAGAAGCTGGTCGGTTATGCTGGTGGGCTGTGGCGCAAAAAATGGTTGTTGCAGCACGAGCTAGCCAACAAGCCTGACGATTCGACGCTATGGGCATAAAAAAGGCTTAACGCTACCGTCGTTTGCCAAAATGTTTTGAATCTCCCCATTCGCCGTAACCGATTTCGCTTCCGGCTAGCTCGATACGGGCTTCCAAACAATTGCGACATTGATCGGCATCTTCATCCAGGCAAGGCTTATCTTCGTACAGCTGGTAATCTTTTCGGAATGCACTTGGCGTAAGGTTGGGCATGATGATGTTGGCACCTATTTTCACGGCTTTTTCTCTACCTGCAGGATCAATTGCTTGTAAAGCAGTTGCAGCTGCTATATTAATATCAGGCATTAATAAGCGTAATGTTGCAACCATGCGCAAAGCTAAATCAAAACGCTCCTGTTTGGTCGTTATCAAATGCCGAAATTCATACAAGGGTGTATCCTCATGTTCTATGTAGGGCCCCATTCCGACCATATCAACATCAATCTGCTTCAGGAACAACAGGTCATTCACCAAATCATCCATCGTTTGAAAAGGCAAGCCAATCATCACGCCGGTTCCAACCTGGTAGCCACACTCCTTTAGTAAGCGCAGGCACTCCAATCGTTTTTCAAATGAATGATGATCATTGTTCGGGTGAATTTTCCCATACAACTCAGGATTCGAGCTTTCAATCCGAAGTAAATACCGGTGAGCGCCACTTTCGAACCAACGCATGTAGGTTTCCCGAGTCTGCTCACCGCACGACAAAGTGATTCCCAGTTCGCCATTCGATAAAGCTTTAATTTGCTTCACCAAACGATCGACCCGACTGATAAAATTTGAAGAGGACAGTTCACCGGACTGCAGCACAACTGATCCGAATTTATTTTCCCACGCAAAACGGCATGCTGCCAGAATATCTTCGTCGGCAGCTTCGTAACGAACAACTTTGGTATTGCTATGTCGAATACCGCAATAAAGACAATCTTTAGAGCACTCATTCGAAAACTCGACCAAGCCCCGGAAATAAACCTTCTTCCCCACTACTGCTTCTTTACGTACAGCAGCAGCCGTAAACAAGGCAGTCCGTTCGGCACCTTCAGCCTCGAGCAGGCGAACCAAATCGTCGCGACTAAAGTCGTTCTGCGCTAAAATGTCTTCAAACTTTTTCACGCTGCGAAGATAATCATTTCCGCCACCATCACTTTTCTTACAATTCCACCAACTAAAAAATTTAACGGAAACTGTGTCTGAAACAGTCTTCCGCCGTCTACTATTTAAAAAGAGCACAAATTGTTTCATTCCTTATTATCTTTATTGAAAATGAACACAACCGAAATGCAAGTGGACATCACTCAAATCTGGCAGGAACATCACGATAAACTACTGGGATTTATCAGAAAGCAGGTTAAGCAAAAGGAAGTAGCTGAAGATCTGCTGCACGATGTTTTTCTGAAAATCCGGGATAAAATCGGACAACTGAAAGACCAGGAAAAGATCCAAAGCTGGATGTATCAACTGACCCGAAATGTCATTATAGACTACTTTCGGAAACAAGCCCGTCAAACACCTCCGGAGTGGGATGATGAAAATGAAACGGGACGCGAGGACAACCGGATGGACGAAGCAGAAAACTGGATTGGTTCATATATTTTGAATCTGCCGGAAAACTACCGCAAAGCTATCGTTTTATACGAATTGGAAGGAAAGTCGATTGCCGATATTGCCGACCAGCTCCAAATCAGCTATACCAATGCACGGGCACGGGTTCAACGAGGTCGTCAAACGCTGAAAAAGAATTTGTTGGACTGCTGTACTTTTCATGTCGACGCCTACGGCAACATCATCGACTACGAACGCCGGCAAAAAGAAGAAAATTGTAGGTGTGACGACAAAAGCAAATCATCGTCTACCAATCGGAAAAACAATTAAACAAATTCACGATGAACACAAAAGATCAACATCAAATACGCGAGGCCGTGCGCCAAAAGTACAGTTCTGTCGTACTTGCTTCCGAGAAGAATAGTTGCTGCACTCCATTCGCCAGCTGTTGTGCTCAACCCACCGACTTCGATGTTCAATCCTTAAAATTAGGGTACACCAAGGAAGAACTGGAATCGGTCCCCACAGGAGCGAACCTGGGACTGGGCTGCGGCAATCCACAAGCCATTGCCCGATTAAAAGCAGGCGAGGTAGTTCTTGATCTGGGATCGGGTGCCGGATTCGATGCGTTTTTGGCAGCAGCTCAGGTCGGAGAAAAAGGACTTGTTATCGGTGTGGACATGACACCAGAAATGCTCCGCAAAGCACGGGAAAACAAGCAAAAATTAAACCTGCCGCAAGTTGATTTTCGGCTGGGAGAAATCGAATATCTTCCGGTAGCCGACCAAACCGTTGATGTGATCATCTCAAACTGTGTGATTAATTTATCGCCTGATAAAATGCAAGTTTTTCAGGAAGCATTCCGGGTATTGAAACCGGGAGGACGACTGGCGATTTCCGATATTGTCACTCTGGGAGAGCTTCCGCAATCCATACGCTCTGACATGGAATTGTACACCGGCTGTATTTCCGGGGCTTCTTCGGTCGACAATTTGACAAGCATGCTTCAGCAAGCCGGTTTTCGGCAGATTGAAATCAACGAGAAAAACGGAAGCAAAGAATTGATCGCAGACTGGGATCCCAACAAAACCTTCTCCGAGCTTGTCATCTCCGCCTCCATCGAAGCGGTTAAGCCAGCCTCTTTTGAGCTTTCGGAACTATCCGCCTTCCAAGAACTTGACAAATCCGACTGGGCCGCTGCACTAGAACTGCTGAAAATATCCAGGCTTCCAACTTCCGACCTCGAAGCAGCACCCGTTCGATTGTATGGAATTTTCCACGCCGAAAAATTGACTGCCGTCAGTGGGCTGGAGATTTACGGTACAGAAGCCATTCTGCGTTCAGTTGCTATTCAACCGGCCTACCGATCCAGCGGTTTGGGAGCCGCACTACTGGCCGCAACCGAGGCGAAAGCTCGGGAACTGCAATTAACGGACCTTTATCTATTGACGATTACCGCAGAAAAATTCTTTCGGAAAAACAATTACCTGACTTTCGAGAGAAGTGATTGCTCAGAAAGAATCAGACAAAGTGATGAGTTTTCGAATATCTGCCCCTCAATAGCAGTCTGCTTACACAAGTACCTGCCAACAATTTCAAATTGAGTGCTGTTTCAAAAACCCAAAAACATGGCTGATATTCGTGTTGGAAGAGATAATTACCAAAGCGCTTAATCGTCGGGCAAAAAGAGCACAAATAAAGACTTATTTATCTCATTTTCAAAACTTAAATTTTTTGGTATTCCTTCATTTTTGAGACAAAAAACGACCACTGCTCTGCAAAGAATTGTAATTTTGCCACGCAACCTGCGGGAAGGTCACTTGGACTGACGTCAAGGGAAAGCAACAAGATTGATTAATTTTTATTGATTAATGATGAATTCGCCTGACATCGGTGGATTCAACCTTTCCTGCTTCCCGCAAAAACCAAATAGCATGAATATTGAAAAACGATTGGGTTTTGTGGGAATTATCATTGAAGACCGTGAGCATTCTGCTCCACTCGTCAACGAGCTTCTCTCAAAAAATGCCAACATCATCCTTGCCCGAACAGGCATTCCGCACATCAAAGGAGATAATTCGGTTATCACCCTGGTGGTGGACAGTACAACTGACGAACTCGGCCAACTTACAGGTCGCTTAGGTTCCATTCCGGGCGTTCAAGTCAAATCAGCATTATCAAAAAAATAAGTTTCAATCATGACAACAGCACAACAAAACGCATATATTAACGATACTGAGATTTGCTCCATTCTCGAAAAGTACGAAAACCCGGATCCAGCGCAGGTGAAAGATGTTTTGGCCAAAGCAAAAGAAATGAAAGGCTTGTCGCTAGAAGATGTGGCCATTCTCAATGGAATCAAAGACCAGGAACAACTGCAGGAACTGTTCACCACAGCCAATCACATTAAAGACACCATCTATGGTAACCGACTGGTGATGTTCGCCCCATTATACATTACCAACTTATGCAAGAACGAGTGTACCTACTGCGCTTTCCGTGCGAAAAACAAAGCGATTGTTCGCAAAGCGCTAACGCAGGAAGAGATTAAGCGTGAAACCCAGGCCCTGATTAAACAAGGCCACAAGCGCGTGTTACTGGTTGCCGGCGAAAGCTATCCGAAACAAGGTTTTCAATATGTGCTTGACTCAGTTCGCTCGGTTTACGAGGCGCGTTACAACGATGCTGACATCCGCCGCGTGAATGTAAACGTTGCCCCGCTTTCGGTCGACGAATTCAAAGCATTGAAGGCCGAGAAGATTGGTACTTACCAGATTTTTCAGGAAACTTATCACCGTGGACAGTACAAAAAAGTACACATTGGCGGCAAAAAAATGGATTATGATTTCCGCGTAAGTGCACTGCACCGCGCTATGGAAGCCGGCATTGACGACGTGGGGATCGGCGTACTGTTAGGCCTGTACGACTACCGCTACGATTTGCTGGCCATGATGCAACACATTAAAGAACTGGAACGGGCTTTCGGTGTCGGACCGCACACCATCAGTGTTCCACGCATGGAACCGGCTACCGGCTCAGATATGTCAATACAACCACCCTCCCCTGTTTCCGACGACGATTTCCGCCGCATCGTCGCGATACTGCGCTGTGCTGTGCCATATACCGGCATCATCATGTCGACACGCGAAAGTGCCGAAATGCGCCGCGATACTTTTGCCTTAGGCGTTTCTCAAATTTCGGCAGGAAGCCGCACGAACCCTGGAGGCTACGAGGAAGAAGATGACATCTCCGGCCAATTCAGCTTAGGCGATCACCGCCCGATGGATGAAGTGATCCGCGATGTCGCAAAAATGGGCTATGTGCCGTCATTCTGCACTGGTTGCTACCGTTTGGGTCGCACCGGCCATGATTTTATGGACTTGGCAAAACCGGGTGCTATCAAAGCGCATTGCGGCCCCAATGCCTTGTCGACTTTTATGGAGTATTTAAAAAATTACGCAACGCCCGAAACACGGAAAATCGGTTTGGAATTGATCGATCAAACCATTGCCGCCATGGATGGCCTTCCCAAAAGCCGGGCAGAAAAATTGGTTACCCAAGTAAAAGACGGTCAATCTGACGTATATTGCTAAAAGAAGTAGTCGTGAGTCATGAGTAGCTAGTATTGAGAACTTTTAACTCGGGGCTCATGACTCTCTATTCAATCCAGAAACTTAAAACATGAAATCTGAAACAACTTCATTCCGAACGGAACATGATTTTTTAGGCGAGCTGGAAATTCCAGCCAGCGCGCTTTATGGTATTCATACAGCCCGGGCAATGATGAACTTCAGCATTGCCCGACGGATCGTGAATCCGGAGCTGGTGAAGGCCTATGGGTGGGTGAAGCTAGCCTGTTTTCAGATTAATAAAGAGCTGGGCTATTTCGACGATGATGACAAAGCCGATGCCATTGAACGGGCTTGCCGCGAACTGGCCGAAGGTATGCTCAACGAATGGATTCGGGTGGATGCCCTGCAAGGCGGAGCGGGCACATCGACCAACATGAATGTAAATGAAGTGATTGCCAACCGTGCACTTCAACTTATGGATCTGGCCCCTGGCAATTACCAGATCATTTCTCCGCTGGACGACATCAACCTACACCAATCGACCAACGATACTTACCCCACGGCCCTGAAGCTGGCAGCTATTCTGCAGCTTCATCTGTTGGAGCAAGCCATGTTGGAACTGCAGGAAGCATTTCAACAAAAGGAAAAAGAAATGGCCGACGTGGTGAAAATCGGCCGCACACAACTGCAGGATGCCGTACTAACAACCCTGGGCCGCGAGATGGCCGCCTACGCCGAAGCCTTTAACCGCGACCGCTGGCGCATTTACAAATGCGAGGAACGTTTGCGAGTAGTTAACCTCGGCGGAACAGCCATCGGCAGTGGATTGGGAGCACCGCGACAATTCATCTTCCGGGTAACCGACCGCCTGCGCGAATTGACCAACACATCGCTGGCCCGTGCCGAAAACCTGATGGAGTGCACACAAAACACCGATGTTTTTGTCGAAGTATCGGGCATTCTGAAAGCTTGTGCCAGCAACCTGTTTAAGGTTTCGAACGATTTACGCCTGCTCTCGAGCGGCCCCAACGGCGGCTTGGGGGAAATTAATCTGCCACCCGTTCAGGCCGGATCTTCCATTATGCCGGGCAAGGTAAACCCGGTTATTCCAGAAAGTGTTGCCCAGGCAGCCATGCAGGTGGTAGCCAACGACCAACTGCTCACCCAAGCATGTATGAAAGGCAACCTCGAGCTCAACCAGTTTATGCCCGCCATTGCCGATGCCCTGCTCGGAAGCTTGCAACTATTAACCGACGCGGCCATCAACTTACGCAAAAATTGCGTTATCGGCATTACCGCTAATCGAGAAAACTGCCGCAAGCATATATTGAATTCAACAGCGATTATCACCGCACTCATTCCGCGACTGGGCTACGAAAAATGCAGTTCTGTTTTACAGGAAGCGCAACAAAAAAGCATATCAATCCGCGAAATCATTATCAACGAGCAATACCTCGACGAAAAAAGCTTCGAACAACTCATTAGTCCTGAAGCAGTCAATAAACTAGGCTTTTAGTGCGGAAGCATTTTTCATAAAAAATTTAAAATAATTGTTAATGCTATTTTTATTTAGAACTATTCTCAATAAATTGGGGTCAGTTATAAATCCTAAAATTGAGTAAAATGAAAAAATTGGTACTGATGATGGCGATTGTTTTTGCATCTGCTGTAACCTTCGCTATCCCTGTTAATACACAAGACGAAAAACCTAAGACAGAGCAAACTTCGAAGAAAGACAAAAAAGAAGGTTGCTGCGCTGAAAAGAAAGAAGCTTGCGCTGAGAAAAAAGAATGCGACAAAAAAGCTGACAAAGCTTGCTGCGACAAAAAAGCAGAAAAAACTGAAAAAGCAGAAAAGGAATAATTATTCCTTTCCCCAGATAAAAAAGCCGGCGTCCCCGGCTTTTTTTCGTAGGTATTACCCAATACATCCCAAAATATTTCGAAATCTGCGTCCTTTCCGATCTTAAACACGAGACATCATCCTTTGAAATGGTTTAAAATACCTCTCTAAAACCGACGGTGTGAACCAAAAAGAAACCCAAGGCTTCTAAAACTATAAAGTTTCCAATACGTTTCTTATAAAAAAGGCTGATGAAGATTGCCGACATCCATACCGGGCTATATACAGACTTTTACGAGCTGACTATGGCGCAGGGCTATTTTCTGCAGGGGCGCCAAGACGAATATGCCTGCTTCGATTATTTTTTCCGCAGCAATTCTTTCAACAGTGGTTTTACCGTTTTTGCAGGGCTCGACGATCTCTCCAAATTATTGGACATCTTCAAGTTTAGCCAAGATGACATCCGATTTCTGAAGGAGTACGGGTTCGACTCCCACTTTCTCGAATACCTGGCCAATCTGTCGCTGTCCCTGTCAATCCACTCTGTTCGGGAGGGCGAAATTGTTTTCCCAAACGAACCATTAGTAAGGGTTGAAGGAAATATTATTGAACTTCAGCTAATAGAAACCGTGTTGCTGAATGTTTTAAATTTTGAATCGCTGATCGCTACCAAAGCGCGGCGAATAAAGATGCAGGCCGGCAGCCGCCCGGTAATCGATTTCGGACTGAGACGTGCACAAGGGCTGGGTGGACTGCAGGCCACTCGAGCCGCCTACATCGGGGGAGTGGAAAAAACCTCGAACGTATTTTCAGCCAAGTTTTATGAAATACCGGCCACCGGTACCATCGCACACTCCTGGATCCAATCGTACGATGACGAGCTTACTGCCTTCCGGGACTACGCCCGTTTATTCCCTGAAAATTGCATTCTGCTTATTGACACCTACGATACACTCAACTCCGGATTACCCAATGCCATTACCGTTGCCCGTGAAATGCAGGAAAAAGGTCAACAATTGTTTGGTGTACGACTGGACAGCGGGGATCTGGAAATGCTGAGCAAAAAAACACGGCAGATGCTCGACGAAAACGCGTTGGATTTTGTGAAGATTGTTGCTTCGAACCAACTCGACGAACATGTCATTTATAAACTGAATACCCAAAACGCCCCGATAGATGCCTTTGGCGTAGGAACCTCGCTGGTTACAGGGCAGGATGATCCCGCCCTGGATGGAGTGTACAAATTGGCCTATGCCGGTCATAAGCCTCGCATGAAATTTTCTGAAAATCCAGCCAAAACCTCCCTTCCGGGAGTAAAAACAATTTACCGCTTTCTGGATGACAACAAGCAATTTATTGGCGACGGAACCTGCTTCGACGAGTATACACCGCCTGCTAAACGGAGATTTTACAAAGCCCCGTTGGGCAAAGAATTGCTTGACTATAACAAAGCCGAATTCGAAAAAATTCTTTTCCCGTTTTGGATCCATGGTACTCCGCTGAACGCAAAGAAGCCGCTGAAATCAATACTGGAGTTCTCTGAAAAACGGTTGGAACAGCTGCCCGATCGCTATAAGCCTCTTCAAAATGCACCCGATTACCCGGTGGCCATTGAAGCTGCCATTGTGAGCCTCCAAACGAAAACGATAGCGGAGCGAAAGTTGAAATATCAATTCAAAAAACAATGAATCATGAAAGCGCTGTTAATTGTTGATTTGCAAAATGACTTTTGTCCGGGTGGTGCACTGCCCGCCCCCGACGGTGACCAAATAGTACCGGTGATTAACTCCCTGATGGACCGGTTTGAACTGATTGTAGCATCGAAAGACTGGCACCCGGAAGCATCGGTACACTTCGCGAAATGGCCGGTACATTGCCTGCACGAAACAACAGGAGCGGCCTTTCACCCGGATCTCCATACCTCGAAAATTGACGAAGTTTTTCTGAAAGGAACCGGTAATCGCGACGATGGCTATTCGGCATTCGAAGCAACCAACCTCAACCTGAACGAGTACTTAAGCCAACACCAGGTTACCAGCCTCTACATTTGCGGGCTGACAACAGAATATTGTATTAAAGCCTCTGCGAGAGATGCCCGAAAGGCCGGCTTTCAAACCTTCGTTGTTGAAGACGCCATTAAACCCGTGGAACAACACTTGGGCGATGCGCAGCAAGCCATTCAGCAGATGAAAACTGAAGGAATTCAATTCATTCGTTCGTCCGAAATCTAAACCCGCACCAACCGACAAGCATTTCTGTTCTGTTTGTCGAATGGCATTTCACAAAATTGAAACTTCCACAACGGAATTTTGATCCTCTGAAGCAAGAAGCTTCCAGCCAATAATATTTCCGTCCCTTAGACGTGAGGATAGGGATAGTCCAACAACAACCAGGCTGCAATCTTCAAAAATTCAGCTCCTTCAAATTAAGCTACCATCACATCATGCTCAACTTGCGCCGCACCGAAAAGCTTTGTAATTTCGCCCAAAATATTTTCGAATGAAGTCACCCAAATCCTTTCGTTTGCATATTGGCCTGTTTGGTCAGCGCAATGTTGGCAAGTCATCCTTGCTGAATGCCTTAACCAACCAGGAAGTATCGATTGTTTCGGACATTGCCGGCACCACTACCGACCCGGTTGAGAAGCCGATGGAGCTTTTACCGCTAGGCCCGGTTTTGTTTATCGATACCGCCGGTGTAGACGACGAAGGCGCTTTGGGCGAACAACGCATTCGCAAAACCATGGCCGTGATCGACCGCACCGATTTAGCTGTTGTGGTATCGAATGCTGAAGTTTGGGGAAGCTTCGAGGAAAAATTGGTTGAACAGTTTCGCGAACGGGAAGTTCCGGTTCTGGTTGTCTTCAACAAAACCGACCTCTACCCCATGCGTTCGTGCATGATGAACAGTCTGGCCGGCGAAAAGCTAAAAACAGTCGAAACCTCTGCGACCACCGGAGCAGGAATTGCAGACCTGAGGGAAGCCATCCTGAAATCGGCCCCGGACGATTTCATTAACCGCCCGGCCATTGTAAACGATTTGGTTGGTCCCGGCGAAATGGCCGTACTAGTTGTTCCTATCGACAAGGAAGCCCCAAAAGGACGACTGATTTTGCCCCAGGTGCAAAGTATCCGCGATTTACTCGACGGCGATTCTTTCTGCATGGTGGTCAAAGAGCGCGAGCTTCGCGAAGGACTCAAGCGCCTGAACACACCTCCCAAGCTGGTGGTAACCGACAGCCAGGCTTTCCTGAAGGTTGCAGCTGACACACCACCCGAAATTCCAATGACCAGCTTCTCCATTTTATTTGCCCGACACCAGGGCGACTTGGCAGAAATGGTTCGCGGCGCTATGGCTATTGAGCAACTCAAAGCCGGCGACAAAGTATCGATTGCCGAGGCCTGCTCGCACCACCCCATTGGTGAAGATATTGGTACGGTGAAAATTCCGCGTTGGCTAACCCAATATGTGGGCGGCAAACTGGAGATCGATAATGTCCGTGGCCGCGACTTCCCCGATAACATTTCAGACTACAAACTGATTATCCACTGTGGCGCTTGTATGTGGAACCGCCGAGAGATGCTTTCGCGCATTATGAAAGCCCGCCAGCTAAATATCCCGATCACCAACTACGGACTGACAATCGCTTATTCGCTGGGAATTTTTGAGCGTGCTTTACAGCCCTTCCCCGGAGCTTTGGAAGTGTATAAAGAAACCTTGAAACAACAAGCTGTACAGCGTTAAAACCACAAACCAAGGTTCGCTGCAAAGGTCGGCTTTTTCGCAAAATCTGACGATCCGACTGTGATATCCAACGGCCCGGCAAAGGTCTTCAGATTATACTTAATACCGCCGCCATAGATGGCCAGGTCGGGTACAATCTCGTTGTACTCGCGCCCTTGCTGCAGACTATTGACCACCAACGACAAATACTGTGACGACGACAGGCGAAAACGAATGCCCAACAGACCAATGGCAGTAAAACGTTCTCCAACCGTCACCGGGTTAATGCCGGTAAACGGCAGATGGTAGTTGAAATACTTGGAATACATTTCGCCCCCAATCAGTGTTGACTTAATCTCAGGAAAGTTGCTACTAAGAATACCTCTTCCATAAACGTTAGCCAGGAAAGCCACCTTCGGACTAAGCGGGAAGACATTCTCCATTTTAAATAACAGGTAAGGCGAATTTTTGCCATCCAATTTCAGGTCGGTATTATAGGTTGCCTCCAAATACAGGCGCGTTCCTTTTCGCGGAAAGTAGTAATGATCCATATTATCGAACGAGACATAGAAGGAAGCCCCGCTCAGCAGGAATGTTGTTTGGTCAGACAGCGTTTGGGTATTGTCGCGGGCAAAAACGTCACCATCGAAGTACTCCTGCTGTACTGAAAAGCCCGTGCGGAACGTGCGGAATCGTTGTTCCAGGTAAATCTTTCCCGAAGTATAAAACAAGTCGGCATCGAAAGCCTTCTTGCCATCGTTGTATATATTGTAATTCTGAAACTTGGCATTTACCTCAAAGCCCAAGTCGGGGAAGGCATGCCAGTTTGTTTCGGCAAGCAGATTCAGTCCCGGGTTAGCTGAGAGCTCCGTACTGATTGACACCAGGCTAAATGTCCGGGAATAATCCTTCCAGGTTACGTTTAGGAGCAATGCTGCAGCCTCGCTTGTGTTTACCCGGAACCCAATATTTTGCAAGCGCTCTTCCTGCGGAAGCAAATGCAAGTTTAGTGTCTTCCCTGTGTCATTGTCGGCTAAGTCGAAATACACGTTCTGGAAACCTCCGGTTCCGTAAATCCGATCGATTCCGGCTTTTATAGCTTTATAATCATAGATCTCACCTTTCTGTAATTTTAAGGTCTTCAATAAAAATTCTTTGTTCAGATCGTTATCACAATCCAGCTTAATATCCGAGATTTTCCAACTCTGCTCTTCTGTGTATTTCCTCGAAATCTGTTTCGGTGCCAAATGATATTTCTCCTTCAGTGCCCGGAACTCCGGTCTCAAAGCATCAGCTGCGTCAATACCGCGCTGAATTAACGTATCAGCCGCCTCCCGTGAAAAACTAGCGCCACTGTAGCCCGCACCATTCGGTTTAAT
>QKCF01000358.1 GCA_003246935.1 Sunxiuqinia sp.
TGAGTCGTCTTTAGAAATAAACGGAATCACATCCATGCGAAAACCATCGATACCTTTGTCGAACCAGAAGCGCATCATGCTGTAAATTTCCTCCCGAAGTTTTGGGTTTTCCCAGTTCAAATCGGGTTGCTTACGCGAGAAATAATGCAGATAGTAGGCATTCGTTAAAGAATCATATCGCCAGGCATCGTTGTTTACGTCGAAAAAACTGACGCGATGCGCAGGCTTCCCTTTTTCGGCAGGCCACCAGTGGTAATAATCGCGATAAGGATTATCACGGGAGCTGCGTGACTCCTGAAACCACCGATGCTCGTCGCTACTATGGTTAACCACCAGGTCCATCACCAGTTTAATGCCCCGCTCGTGCATCCCCTGCAACATGGCATCAAAATCATCCATGGTGCCAAATTCAGCCATGATATCCTGGTAATCGCTGATATCATACCCGTTATCATCATTCGGTGACGAGTAAATTGGGTTCAACCAAACTACGTCAATCCCTAAACTTTTGATATAATCCAGCTTTTCAATGATTCCTTTCAAGTCGCCAACACCATCGCCATCGGTATCTTTAAAACTTCGCGGATATATTTGGTAAACAACCGCTTCTTTCCACCATTGGCGATCAGGAATCTCAGATGTTACACTTTTTTTTGAACTTGTCGAACACTGGCAAAATAAAGCCAGCATCAGTATTATTAAGAACAGATTTCTCATATGTTTTGATTTTTGGCAGCTAATTTCTTTATGGTATCTAGGAATGATTTATAGATCTGACGATTTATTCGATTTTACAAACGACAGCCTGGTAGGGCTTTAAGACCACTTTACCGTTTTCATTGGTTAATCCGTCGTAATTATCGATCAAAATCTCGCGAATCCCTTTGGCTTCCGGCAATTCAATACTTGAATCATGATCTTTAAAGTTTAAAAGAACCAGCATTTTTTGATCACCCAAAGTTCTTGTATAGGCATAGATATCGGGGTGTTCCGCCTGCAATATGTGATAATCGCCATACACCAATACCAGATTGTCCTTTCTCAGTCTGGTCATTTTTCGGAAGTGATTCAAAATACTGTTCGGATCTTGATTCTCTGCGGCAACATTGATTTCCTTATAATTTTCATTCACCCTTTTCCATGGCACCCCTGTTGTAAACCCGGCATTTGGAGTATCGTCCCACTGCATCGGTGTTCGCCCGTTTTCCCGAGAGTTGTAGTTTAACTGCACCATGAATTCATCCAGATCTTTCCCTTGTGCTTTGGCCTTGCCATAATCGCCAAGAGCTGATACATCGACATATTCCTCAATGGTTGGCATGTCAATATTGGTCATTCCCAACTCGTCGCCATAATAAGTGTAGGGTGTACCTCTCATGCTAAGCATAAACGTATTCAGCATTTGAGTGGAAACAGTCCTGAATTCAGGACTTGGATTCCCAAAGCGGTTCACCAAGCGTGAATTGTCGTGGTTAGATAAGTAAATAGCAAGCCATCCTTTGTCTGCAAAAGCGCTGTCCCAACGAGTAAATACTTTCTTAAATTCAGCTAACTTGTACCCATCCGTAGTTCTCGACATACCAACCGATTCAAAGTGATAGGCCATCTGAAGCTCGTTTCGATCAGCATCCACCAAATCGTGAGCGTCCTGAAAAGTGGTTCCTGCTCCTTCCGATACCGCGAAGATGTCGTACTTACTGAGTACCTGTTCATACATTTCCTTTAAATAAGGATGTAAATCCGGCCCCATCCCGCAGTATTTGTTAAAGTCCTTTTCATAACCTTCGGGCCATACCGGGAATGCCGTGTCTTTACTGACATATTGAAAAGCATCCATTCGGAAACCATCCACTCCCTTCTCTGCCCAGAACTTCATGATGTCGTAAACTTCTTGCCGAACCTTTGGATTTTCCCAATTTAGGTCAGGTTGGGCATCTGCAAAATAGTGCAGGTAATAGGCATTCGTCAGCGAGTCGTACTCCCACGCTCCTTCCGGATCGAACAAACTATATCGGTATGGGGGCTCTCCTTTTTCAGCAGGCCACCAATGGTAGTAATCACGGTAAGGATTATCCCTCGAACTACGAGACTGCTTAAACCATTCATGTTCAACGCTGGTGTGGTTAACAACCATATCCAGCACAAACTTGATTCCACGCTCATGCATGCCATCAAGCATTTCCTGAAAATCGGCCATCGTTCCGTATCGTGGAAGAACCTCCCTGTAGTCGCTTACATCATAACCATTATCAACAAGAGGAGAATCAAAAAACGGATTCATCCACACCATGTTTATACCAAGGCTTTGAAGGTAGTCCAGCTTCTCGACCACACCTTTAAAATCGCCAAAGCCATCACCATCGGTGTCCTTAAAACTTTGCGGATAAATTTGGTATAGAACGGCTTCTTTCCACCACTTTCGGTCGATGGAAGAATCAACATTCGACTTGGGAGATTGACAACAGATCGCTGCAAAAACGATCAGCAGAAGAATAATCCAACTCGTATTTCTTTTCATAGCTTCTTGTAGATTTATTTTTGACTAATCTTTTTAGTGAACTAAAGGCATTTCAATCTCACCATCATTTTCCCAATCTGAATACTGAATTCCGGATTCAGTTACCAAACCAACACGGTAATAGCGATCAGCATCCGAGAGCTTTCCCTCCATTTGTGTGCACGTTATCTTAACCGAATTGTCACCCGATTTTTCTGCCGTAAAAGCATCTATAGCATATTGGCCGTCTTGGTATTCAAAACCATCACCGCCATCGCTGTACATCGTTCCTTTTGCCGCCATTGCATCATCAAGACAAACCAGCAGTGTAATTGAATCATTTGTAAATTCTTCGGTGTTTTGAATGACTTTACCCAACGGAATAATGGAACCGCCGCGTTGCTTCAAATCCGGCTGATACGTGCTTGTTTCCGAGTCCTCACCAACCAGCGAGATTGTGCGCCAAGTTCCTCCAGGCAGTGCAGGTTGATCAGCCCATTTAGGAACCACCAGCAAATCGGCACCAACCAGGAAAATTTGATCTTCACGACGTAGTTCCGGCTTTTTCAAATCAGCAAAAAATGCAGGCCGCATGATCGGCATTCCATCAACTGAAGCCTGATGAAATAAGGTGTAGTAATAAGGAAGCAAACGGTATCTGCGTTCCAACGCTACGCGAGAAACTTCTTCAATTTCGGGACCAAATGCCCACGGCTCCTGGTTATCACTTCCTTCGGTAGTATGCGCCCGGCAGAACGGGAAGAAAGCACCAGTGGCAATCCAATGGCCAAACAATTCGGGTGTTGCGTTTCCTTCAAAACCACCGATATCAGGACCATTGAAGGGTTGTCCCGACAAACCAAAATTCAGAGTCATCGGGATCGTCATGCGCAAATGTTCCCAACAAGCAGCGTTGTCGCCAGTCCAGGTGGCAGCATAGCGCTGTCCTCCAATATAATTTGAACGGGTCAAAACAAAAGGTCGTTTGTCGGGATTGGCTGCCAGGATACCCTCGCGCGAGGCTTTCACCATCATCATTCCGAAAACGTTATGATAGCGCAAATGAATATCTTTAGGGTGTTCCTTACCTCCCAAGTGTACATTATCGACAGGCATCGTGAAATCCGGCCCGTCGAATACTGCCGGTTCGTTCATATCGTTCCAAACGCCATCAACGCCCTTGGCCATGTAATCTTTGTACAGGGATGACCACCATTGCTGTGTTTTTTCCTGTGTGAAATCGGGAAAAACACATGGCCCCGGCCACACATTGCCCACATAGTTCTCCCCTTCCTTCGTTTTGACCCAGACATCCTTGTCTGTTCCTGAGTCATAAACACTATAGCTTCCTACTCCCGGATCAATCATCCATACGGATTTAAATCCTTTATCGTGCAGGTAGGCATTGGTATTTTCAGGATCGGGGAAACGTTCCGGCGAGAAAGTAAAAATCTTATAATCATCCATGTAGTGGATATCCATCCAGATTACATCGCAGGGAATTTCTTTGATCCTGAATGTATCTGCAATCTCTTTTACCCGTGTATCGGGATAGTATGACCAGCGACATTGCTGGTATCCCAGGCTCCATAACGGCGGCATTTTCATTTTACCAGTCAGGTCAGCCAAAATTTGCACGACTTTTTGAGGTGTTTCTGCTTCAATTACAAAAACACGGAAAGCCGGTCCGTCCGAGCTAAATAGAATTCCCTCCCCCATCGAGATTTCCTGTCTCCAGGTGTTGTCGGCCAACACCCCAAAAGCTGTTCCATCGGGACGAACACCCAACACCCAAGGATGCGTTTGATACAAGCGGAGGTTCTGATCGCGACGATAAAGCGGGTTATCGGTATTCCACATCACACGGGTTGACCCGTTTTTCATTAAAGGGCCTGTTGACTCCCCGGTTCCATACAAACTGGTTTGAAGATCGGTTTTAATAAAAGCCATTGATTTGCCAAAGGCTTCGCTAAATTCAACTTTTACTGGCCAGTCTTCCGGCAAAGCTCCTTGTTCTACCGGTTCTTCAACCAATGCAAAAGAGGGTAAGTGACTCGCGGCCTGAAAATGATCCGGGTAAAAAACAGCCACATGATCATTAATCAGCGCTGCCCGTTCCTGAGCATACAGATTGCCCGTCAGGAAAACGCAGATAAGGACTATCGTTAATTTTGAATAGTTCATATTGGTTTAGTTTTAGATTTTTTCAATTAGTTTATTTCATGGTCTGTTAGTTCCCTGGCATCTAAACTTTTTAGACTGAACTGCGCCGATTTGAGAGCCAGGTCTTCTCCAATTTTTTAAAGTTCATTTGGGTGTAATCCATCCCACATTTTCAGGAAAACACCGTTCGTCCAGCCGAAACCATCTTGCCCTTCATATTCGCCGCCACCTCCGGGACGATCCGGATCGACCACATCGTATTTTTCCTTCATTTTACCGGTTTCAAAATAGACTTTAGCATTTAGCCGAATCCATCGACGGGCGAGTTCATTGGCTAACTCGGTATTGCCGTAATTTTTAAAAGCAACGTAACCAATCCACTGCAATGGAGCCCAGCCATTCGGAAAATCCCATTGCTGACCGGAATTCTCGACTAAAGTCGTTACCAAACCTCCTGCCTTCAAAAAGTCAGATTCAATTTTGGCCATCACTTTTTCAGCTTGTTCCTGGGATGCAATGTCAGTGAAAAGCGGGAATAATCCGGCTAAATTGATATGAGCAGAATGTGTTTTAGTTGAAATATTGTAGTCGGTGAAGAAACCAAGCTGTTCATTCCAGCAATACTGCAAAATGGCATTCTTGCGATTCGCAGCTAAACGTTTATAACTGTCAGCCATTTCTCCATCGCCTTTTAATTCGTAGGATTTGGCAAGAATCATTTCAACCCGATACAGCAAGCAATTTAAATCGACTGGTAGAAGCCCGGTAGTCTGAATCGTGCCCAGTTTTTTGCTGTCGGCGAACCAGCGGGTTGAAAAATCCCAGCCCGATTCGGCAGCCGATCTGATATCCCGAAAAAGTGAAGAATCTCTTCCTGATGGCTCCAGTAACTCCGCATCATGCGAATACGATTCGGGCCGTGGAGTATTTTTCTGATCCCAGTAGCGGTTCAGGATAATGCCATCCTCTAGTTGAACGGTCTTTTCACCGGTCATCCAGTAGTGGTATTCCTTTTCCATCGCATCCAGGTACTGCAAATAGATCGCGTTATCGTGAGTTGCATTGGCCAGCAATTCGACCATTAATGCAAAGAATGGTGGTTGCGAGCGACTCAAGTAATAGCTGCGGTTTCCGTTTGGAATATGACCGTAGGTTGCAATCAAATAGCTAAAATTATCCACCATGTTCCGGATCATGTCGGTTTTTCCGTCAACCTGTAAACCCAACATCGTGAAATAACTGTCCCAATAATAAATTTCTTTAAACCGTCCGCCGGGAATAATATAAGGCTTTGGAAGTGGTAAAAGCGTTGAATATTGTTGTTTTTGATCCGGCTCGCGAGTCAACTCGTTCCACAAAAAATGCAGATGATGCAACATAGCCGCAGTATCTTGTTGAAGCGTGTCGAAATAAGTACCAACAAAGTTTTTTAAGCTGAAGTCAGACTTTGCCTTATTTGTTAAATACAAACTGTCCAAACTACTCGGATTAACCTTGGGATTGCAATCAACAAAAGTCTTCTGGTCTTTAAAAACACGCTGATTCTGTACTGCCTTGAATAACTGTGGATATTGATGAGGTGGATCAACCTGCGCATACAGACTTCCGTAATAGCAAACTGCAAAAATCACGAGAATAATTGTTCTCATTTTTTCAATCATCTTTCATCTGGTTTTATTTTCTCGCCGGAAACGAACATCAACAAGCATTCATTCAACCGCCAATTGAATAAGCATAAAAGGTGACCGCTACAAGCGTGCGGTCACCTTTGGTTTTTACAGGTTTAGTTACCCAGGTTAGGGTCAAGGTTTTCATTTACATCAGCCGCAGAAGTCGGCACCGGGAAAATCGCACGTGAAGCACTAGTTGTCGGCTTTTCCTGCCATGCATCACCAAATTTTCCAAATCGAACCAAATCCTGACGACGTAATCCTTCCCAATACAATTCATAGCCACGTTCATTCAGAATATCATCCAAAGTAACGCTTGTCAATTGAGGAAGTGTTTTTCCTGAAGCACTTCGTTTCGAGCGAATGTAATTCACATCAGCCAAAGCTCCCGGTTCGTCACCATTGCGCATTTTGGCTTCGGCGCGAATCAGGTAAATATCAGAGATCCGCATAATTGGTATATCGTTGGGAGAACGGAACTGATCGACAGTATTTGGATTCGGCGCAAATTTGATAACCCGAATTCCCGCATTTTCAGGCGAGCTGGCCAAATTGACCTCCGGAACGAAAATCAACGGGCTACCATCACGTTGTTTCAAGGGTGTAACGCCATCAATACTATCTTGTTGTCCCACTAAAAATCCTTGATTAAATCCGGTTGTGCTTTTTATGCGATCGTCGTAGAAACGCGCATCGTTTTCCATATCCCAGGTATTAAAGAAAGTGGAAGTGGTAGAAGGGCCGTTCCACAAACTTGTGAAATTACCAAAGACCTGACTGTAGTGCAAAGCAAAGTTCGTCCATTGCACATCAGCCCCGTAGTCTACATTGTCATCCATTGGTATCCTCAAAATAAACTCCGGGTGCTCAGCAACATCCCATTGAAACATTGACCAATAATCGTCGGCCACAGCATAGTCTGCGTCACCGATCAGCATGTCGCAATATTGAATAGCCTCCGTCCATTTTGCTTCGCCTGTATATGTTTCAAAGTTCAAATACACCTTGGCCAATAGGGCTTCGGCTGCACCAACCGTTACACGGGTAGATCCGACTTCAGCTTTGGTCTTCAGGTTCGGCATAATCGCTTTCAACTCACTGATAATCGTGTCACAAGCCGCTTTGCGGTCCAGCACAACTGGAGAGACTGAGAAATCCTGGTCGCTGGCAGCCCGGTATGGAACCTGCCCGAAAAGATCGTTGATGAGGTACATATAGTAGGCGCGAAGGAAACGGGCTTCGTTAATATACAAGGTGTTCGTTTCATTTGACGGGAATTGTCTGATGTAATAGATGGCTGTATTCGCACGAGAAATACCTTGGGTCAGAAACTGCCAGACCTGACCAAAACGGATATGGTCTGAGTCCCAGGTCTGCAGGTGCAATTGGCGCCAGGCCCCGTTGTCGTCCCAGTCTGTTCCGCGGGTAGGGATGATCACCTCGTCGCTGGTCACCTCTTGTAGTCCCCAATATTTGCTCCACTCGATTGTACGTCTAAGGCTGGCATATGGGGGATTGATCAATGATTGCACGTTTGTTGGATCATTTACCAGATTGGCCCCTAATTGTTCGTCCAGAATGTTTTCTTCCAGATCAGTACACCCCACTGTCCCCAACAAGGCCAAAACTGCACTGAATAATATGATTTTATATGATTTCATTTCAATAGTATTTTAATAATTAAAACTGCAGGTTAACACCGAAAGTAAATGTAGTTGGCTTAGGGTAGCTGGTGAAGTCTATCCCCAATGAAGGAACATCATCAACATTAGCATCCGAGTTAATTTCCGGGTCGTAGCCTGAATAATCAGTAAAGAGGACCAGGTTGTTTCCTGTTACATATACCCTTGCACTGCTCAACCACTCGATTGATTTGGTGTTGAAGGTGTAACCAATCGTCACATTAGAGAGTCTCAGAAATGAACCGTTTTCAACAAAACGGGATGAAAAAGGATTCGAATTTGAAGGACTTTCTTTAGATGTCAAAACATCACTGGTTACGTTACCTCCTCCATTGAGAGATGCCTTGGTAAAGATTGCGTTTGCCGTATTATTATAGACTTTATTTCCCTGTGAACCATACCAGAACATACTGATGTCAAAGTTTTTATATGTCCACTTTGAACTCAAACTATAGGTCCAGTCGGGTAAGGCACTTCCCAGGTATTCAAATGCATCGCTTGATGTGCCATCCGAATTGGTAACTTGTTTATAGACGCTAACTCCATTTGAATCAAATCCCTGGAAAACCCGGCCGTAAAAAGTACCAACCGGCTGTCCGGACGTAATAATCTGTACCCGTACGTCGGTTAATCCCGGGCCAGCTGCAGCACCGGTTTGTATTAACTTCACCGGAAGATTTTTAACTTCATTTTTAATGTAGGCTACATTCACTCCCATGTCCCAGCTAAAATCGTTTTTGTCGATTAAAACTCCGCTCAGTCCCAGTTCAACACCATCGTTAACAATCTCCAGATCCGGAACATTTAGCCATTGCGTTGCAGTTGGCGCTGGTGCCTTTGCCGGAATTTCCAGCAAAACATCCTTAGTTTTCTTATTGAAATAGTCAAGCGTTCCTGATAGGCGATTTTCAAAGAATCCGAAATCTAATCCAATATTCGTTTGGGTGGTTGTTTCCCATTTAATATCGGGATTCGGCGTTCTCGTGAAAGTAATACCCGGAAGAAACGCTCCGTCAACGAACCAGTTGGCATTTACATCTGTTCCCACCGAAAGTTTCGAAACCTTATCGGGTATTTCCTGGTTACCTGTCAAACCCCAGCCCAAACGTAATTTCAGGTTGCTGATAATCCCCGGATTCTGCATAAAGTCTTCCTGCATAATCCTCCAGGCAACGGCTGCCGACGGGAAGAAACCGTACTTGTTATTTTTACCAAATTTGGACGAACCATCCGCACGACCAGTGAACGTTAGCAGGTATTTATCTTTGTAAGAATAATTGATACGTCCGAAGAATGACTGTAACTCACGCTCGTAAGCAGAAGATTTAACTTCGGCGGCGCTGGAATTCCCGTAGCCCAAGTTATTGGTGTACTTAATATCTGCTACTTCAAAGCCGTCAACGTTCATTGCAGAAGTCGTCCCTTTAAAGGATTGGTAAGCATGCCCCAACAGGAAATTAAAAGAATGGTCATCGCCAATGTCTTTCAAATAGGTAATATAGTTTTCCATCAACCTGTTTGTGGCCGAAATAGAATTAATATCGGCTTCACCTTTATTGGGGAGATAACTTAATCCAGCAAATTGATTTACCCGTCTTTCGGCAACGGTTCTGTCAACCCCCAGGTTCAGTTTATAATTTAAGTTTTTGGCTAATTGCACGTCAACTGATAAGTTGGCCAAAATGCGATCGGTTTGCGTAATATCATCCACCAGGTTCAACATGGCCACCGGGTTGCGTGTAGAGACGGAATGCTGGTAATAGGTACCATCTTCATTCTTGATCGGGAAAGTAGGATTCAGCTTAAGCGCCGACAAAATAAGGTCGCCTTCAAATCCGGAACCTGCAGCTTCGGTAATCGGAGCCCTTGTATCTTCGACGTGCGAAGCAACAAGACCCGCATTAACCTTAACTTTATCGTCGAATGCTTTATGGGTCACTTTCACGCTACCATTTATTTTTGACATGTCGGTTGATTTGACGATCCCTTCCTGGTCCAAATAACCAATGGCTGCCTGGTAAGTGAACTTCTCGCTACCACCTCCCATAGAAATATTGTGGCTTTGAGAAATTGCTGATTGGTA
>QKCF01000126.1 GCA_003246935.1 Sunxiuqinia sp.
AGATAGTCCTTCAAGTTGGTTTTCAGCGCTTTGATGGCTTTTGTTATATGTCCTTCAACCGTTTTTACTGATGTGCCAAGCGATTCGGCAATTTCCTGATTTTTGAGCATTTCGAAGCGACTCATTTCAAAAACAAGCTTACAGGTTGGTGGTAACGATTCAAGTGTGGCCTTTACAATCGAATTAATTTCATCGAAAGCTAAGGTGTTGGTGTCAAGTCTGAACAGAGCGCTTGCATTGAGCTCTAATTCCAACTCGCTTACTTGAGTGTTTATAATCTTATTCCGATATTTTTGATCCCTTAGTCTTTTGAGGCAGTTGTTCTTGGCAACGGTATAGATGTAAGCATTCAGATTCGTATTTTCCTTTAAGGTAGATCTCTTTATCCAAAGCTTGAATAATATTTTCGGCAACGTCTGAAAAAACAACATATTGTGAAACAAAAAAAGACAAGCGCGAATAAAAATGGTTGTAAACAGCTTTGAAGGATTCTTCATTACCACTTTTCAAATAGTTTAAAAGGCGCTCATTCAGTTGTTCCATAAAGCCCGAATGTACTCACAAGTTTTCTTCAATCAAAGCTTTGCTCTGCAATTTTGCCAGATTACACAGAATGTTCATTTTTGATTATTGTTAATCAAGATCACTACGTATTCTACCTCTGGGCTAGGTGGAACTTAAATAAACAAGACATCAATGCAATTGTGTAAAAACGACACAAAATAAAAGTCTATCATATCACAACGAGTACTACTATTGCAAGGCAAGTTTACAAATTGAATGCGAACAAAAAACAGCTGTAAGTTAGTGCCGGAACTAGTTATCTTTTATAGGTAATTTTAGATAACCAAGAGTTTCGCGACTCTAGTTTCAATCTCTCAAATTCCACTCACTGCACGAGCTGAAGACGTTCTTTAATTTATATTTTTTTACTTCTTTCTTACTCAATTGATGCGACCAGCTAACCCGACCGGAAGGATTTGCCCCATCACCGGCACTATTGAATTCAGCATAGAAACTCGTTTTCTCACGCTCAGGCTTCGACCAATTATGCCAACCTTCAGACCAGATATGGCTTCCCATATCACAATCGATGAAAACAACTTTAGCATAATCGCGCCAAAGACGTCCCAGATACACTTCGGCAACATTAGAATCCGCCGTAAGCTTACAGTTCCTGAAAACGTAACCGTAAGAATTTCCCTGAGGCGTGCTCGCCGCCGTGATATACGAATTCTTCTTACTGTGAAGTGTACAATTGTCGAACACTGTCGTTGCTGCGCCAAAAATAAAATCCGTCGTTCCCGAAATATAACACTCCGAGAAATACTGCCTGCTTTTCTGACCGGCAGCGTAGACGGTATCCTAATCACCCAAAATATTACAGTTGATTGACTTGAAATAGTCTCCTTCAACATGCAAAGCGACCGCCTGCCCTACCTCGCCCGCCGAGTTTTCGATAGTTAGATTCTGAATAGTAACATGGTCGCCAGTTATTTTTACCGTATAACTATCGAAGGTCCCGATTCCCGGCTGTCCGGCGTAATCTCCATTGGTAATGATTGTCTCCTCTCGACTTTCACCAATAAGCATCAGGTTGGTTTGAAAAGAGTCAATCAGAACTTTCTCGTGATAGGTTCCGTTTTTGATGAATATTTCCTTGATTTCAGATGGGAATGCCCCGCAAGCGGTTACTGCCTCCTGAATGCTGGTATAATCGACTGAACCATCCAATGCAACAATTAGTTGCTTTTTCTCATTGGCAAAAACCTATGGCATAGCCAGCAAGCCCATGCAAAAAGCAACTAAAATAATTCTGATTTTATTCATTGTATTAGTCTTTATCTTCGCTTTAAGCCGAAAGTGGATATACAACAAAAAATTGTACGGGATATTAAATACTCCTTTATTTCCCATTAGCAATATCGCCTAATCGCTACCGCATTCGTCGCCTCAAACACGTTATTCGTCACCAAAACGGGAACCTCTGACATCATTAAAAATTATCAAACAAAGAACATATTACCTTTGAGATATAAAGATCTTATTTTTCTTATTTTAACTAAAATATCAGAAATAATAAGATTCTTAACATTCTTTCATTTTTCAGGAAATGTCAGATAGTTGCAATAATTTTCTCTAGGGTACGGCTATTATCTGATTCTTGGAAAAAAGTGCTCTGGTTACTATTGGCTACAATAGGTGTGATATTATACAGTTGCAACTAAAAGTCTGTAAACCATGAAAACCGATTATTACTTTAGTTGTTGTGCCGTTCTGTTTTCAGCATTGATTACAGCCTGCAATCCGAATAATGACTTGGGAATTATCCCGACTCTACCTGAGAATGTGGTTTCTGATTCAACTTTACAAGCGCAATCAAATGAAGATAGCGATCCTCAACTGAGTTCTACAGAAACCGAAGATACCGCCTATTTCTACAGCGAAAATATTTATTATCCATTGGATACAGGAAGGGTAGAACTTTGGACTTATAATCCAAACATTGAGGTAATTTTATCTTTTCAGGGATGGTACGACCAAATAGAGAACAATGATCCATCAAGCGTCAAACAAAAAACAAGTAAAATGGTCTTGTTCTTCACTACCGAAGTTCAACCGGGAACATATGATATTATTCCAGTACCTGATGGAAAAGATTGGGTTAGCATCGATATTCTATTACCCGAGTGGTCCGACAGATCCTTGGTTCCACCTGGCAAATGTATAGGATATTTTACCGTTGGCATCGATATCCCAACAAACGAATGGTATTTTTCGGACTCAATTTATATGTCACGGTTAAAAGAATTTACCTCCGGCCAGGTTAAGATTGAGAAAGAGGATCAAATATTCCGTATCGAAGTGAAAGGTAAGGATAAGAACAATACAGAAGTAGAGATTTATTACAATGGCACATTGAATCTGCGTTCTTCTTCATGGTTTGGAGTAGTTGATCCTAATTTTTGGCTTCCTCACTACACAAGTGAAATATAGGATCACTTCATTAACACAATTCAAATCTGGCTATATCAGAAAGATCCACGCACACATCTTTTTATCAGATAAAAGAACATATATATCAATCAAAACCAACACACACAGTATTTAACTCCCAAAAATTTCTAAAATGAAAACGAATCTTAAACTTTTTGTATGCACCCTATTGGTGCTGTTCGCAGCTGTGGCCTGCGAAAAAAATGAAATGGATCCGATAACGGATTATGGCGACCTCAAACGTGCCAATAACGGTATGATAAAATCGTACGACAATACGATGGTCTTGAAATGGAACAAAGCCTTAAGTTTGGCGACTGACAACAGAATGCCGCCACCACCCGAATCGCGAATTTATGCGATGGTCTCGATTGCTGTGCACGATGCTTTAAACAATGTGGTTCCCAAATACGAAACGTATGCTTTGGACAATAGCTGGAACGATGGTAAAGAAGTGTCGAAAAAAACCATTTATTCGATGGCCGACGCTGCAGTGGCAACAGCTGCACATGATGTATTGGCAGCATTAGTGCTGGCATCGCCTCTAATTCCCAACACAGTGATAGACGATCTCGATGCGCTTTTAACCAGTTGTTTGGCAGAAATCGAAGATTCGGAACAAAAAGAAATGGGCATTCAGATTGGTGCTGATGCGGCAGCGGCCATGCTTGAAAAACGACAAGGTGATGCACCATCCTTATTTGTCGTATATCCGCAGGGAACCGAACCCGGCGAATATCGCTCCTACTACCCCTGGAACAGTACTGGTTTTCCATGGCCAGTCAACGCTGCTTATGCTCCAAACTGGGGAAAGACCCAACCTTTTGGCATACTGTCCGGCGATCAGTTTCGCGCTGCACCTCCTTATGCCCTTAACTCGCCTGAACAGCCGACTACAACGAAGTGAAAATGATTGGAAGTAACTCGAGCACAGTGCGCACACCGGAACAAACAGAAATGGGGATATTTTTTACCGGCAATATGCCAAGTATGCTAAATGAAGCGACGAGGTACGTAGCTGCTAGCAAAGAATTGGATGGCTGGGAAACCGCACGACTAATAGCTTTAGTACAAATGAGCGAAGCGGATGCACTTATCTGTACTTTTGAATCCTCGTTCTACTACAACTTCTGGAGGCCAATTACCGCGATCCATGAGGGCAACAACGACGGAAATGACAACACCGAAAGCGATGCCGGATGGAATACTGTTTTGGCAGCAAAGTTTATTCCTCCACTTCCTCCATATCCGTCGGGTTATGCTGGTGCAGGGAGATCAGGAGCCGAAATTCTAAAAATGTTTTTTGGAACAGATAATATACCATTCACCGTGGAGAGCTACAAATTGCCGGGAGTGGAAAGAGATTACAGCAGCTTTTCGCAGTTAGCCTCCGATATGCAACTAGGGATGATCTATATTGGTCATAATTTTCAACACGACAACATTGCCGGAGACAAGATCGGAAAGGAAGTCGGCGAGTTTGTCTTCAACAACAATCTGAGAGAACTCAAATAGAGCAATTACCTGTAAAACGTCAGAATCCGAATATTCATTTCAAATCGGGTTTTGACGTTGCTACTGAGCTCTTCTGATTTCCAAATTATGATTCCCAACCCACTAACTATTGGATTTATGAAGGAATATAAAGAAGAGGGATTCCAGATCAAAAAAATCGGTCCAAACAGAGCAACAACCAGATGAAATTATCTTAATTTTAATAGGGTGATGCAACCTGTCGATCCAAACTCGAAAGCGTATGAAACCGTTAGTTCTGACAATCATTGTTTCTCTTGCCTTTCAGATGCTTGCGTTAGGTCAAGCTGGTATAAAAGGACGGATAATGGACTCGACTCTGCCTGTCCCGGATGCAACTATCTTTATTGAAACACTTCAAAAGGGAACTTCCACCAAATTGGACGGAACTTTTGAGTTGCACCTTAAATCCGGCAATTATATTCTTACCATTTCGTCTGTCGGATTCGAAACTCGCTCTATCCAAGTAGTCGTGGAAGATGAAATGGTTGATTTGGGAGAGATTACATTGGAACCGACAAATCAAATGGTTGAAGAAGTCGTTATTTCAGCTTCGCGACAGCCTGAGAAAATAACAAAATCACCGGCAACGATCGACCTCATCACTCCAACTCAGCTTGAAAATTTCACGGGAAGCCCCGAGGAATTATTTGCCTTGCAGAAAGGCATCGACTATAGTAGAACAGGAAATTTTTGGTCGACAATCAGTGTTCGTGGATTCAACAGCGCCTTTAACCAAAAAATTCTGGTTCTCGACGATAATCGAATCGCTAACATAAGAATAAGAACACCCGTTGGACCGATGAGTCCTTTTGTGAAAGAGGACGTAGAACGGGTTGAAATTGTACTAGGTCCGTCATCTGCACTATATGGTCCTAATAGTTTAAATGCGTTATTCAACACAATTTCTAAATCCCCGTTTACCTATCCCGGGACCACAATTGTCGTTGGTACCGGGTCTAATAAATTATGGAATGTCCGGCTCCGTCACGCTAATGCGATCAATAAAAAATGGGCCTATAAAATTACTTCCGAATATCTTTCAGGAACAGAGCCGGCATTCACCGATTCGGTTTATGTTGCGGGAGTTACTGCCGGGAAAACGGAGATTGGACTCCAAAGAGATGCCACTTTTTTCAAACTACTAGGCGCTGCTTTTTACAAGCCTACCGAAAACAGTGAACTTGAAGTCAACTACGCTTTGAATCTTAACTCCAGCTTGAATAACGGGAGAAACAATTTAGAAAACTGGAATAATTCGAGTTTACAATTCACCTACAAATCACCTCATTGGTTTGCTCAAATCTACAGGACATGGATTATACTCGAAAACTCGGTTGCGTCCCGCCCCAGATCGTTAAATTATTATGGGCTGTTATCGCAGGGACAAAGCGAAGAAGAAGCATATCAGAATTCGCTCGATGGACCTCGAAGAACTTCAATCGAAGAGGACTCATACCGTCACAATGCTGAGATCCAATTCAATCACAACTGGGGTAACTTGAATTTTGTTGCGGGGACCCAATACCAAAAAGAACATGCCTACTCAAACCATACTTACCTTATTGACGATAATGGTCCTATTATTTTATCTCAATACGGAATTTATGGTCAGGTTATGTATGCTATTAACGAAAGTGGAGTCAAACTCATATTTGCATCGAGGGCTGACGATCATAGCTTGTTTGGGTTTAACTTTTTACCAAAAGCCGGAATTACCTATACCAAAAACACGGGTACCTGGCGCCTGACTTTCGGAAAAGGATACATGGTTCCAACCCTTATCAACACATATCAAAATTCATCAGGAGGTACTATTTTGGGCAATGCTGAGGGGTTTACCTTATCCGATGGTTCTAAGATCGATCCCCTTAAACCGGAAACAATCAAAACATTGGAGATTGGTTATAAGGATATTCTCTTTAGAAAAAAACTTTACCTCGATGTGGACGCGTATTACAATTGGTCAAAAAATTTGATTAGCCCAATCATTAATATTGTTCCGAACGGCCGCAGTGGAGGCCCTGTTGTAACCTTCCGGGGAGATAGGCCCATTACAGATTTCACCCAAGGAATTTCACCCGGGAATTTGGATCCGGGAGCCATGATATTTACGAATGTCAATTTTGGCTGGGCACAAACTTATGGTTTCGATGCAGGTCTGAAATACTATTTCTCCGAGCATTACAATTTAACATTAAACTATTCCTTTTTTGATTATCATCTCGACCGAAACGATCCCAGAAACGACGCAAATGCAGACGGAACAGTCACCGACAACGACTTATCAACCAACACACCAAAGCATAAAATCTCTTCCGCGTTTAATGTTTCACGCGGAAAATTCTACGGGACTATTTTTACCCGGTGGGTGCAGAAATATGATTTCTTCTCCGGGAGAAATGTGGCTGCAAAAACAAATTCAGACAATTTCTATAATGGTTATCCTGTCATCGAAAATCAACGGGTTGGAGATAGCTGGAATTATGGCCAATTGGGAGGCTTTTATTTGAGCGCCAATGCAAACTACCAACTGACTAAATTTTTGAACTTAGGCGCTTATGCGAACAATATACTGGGGAAAGGCAACTACGAATTTGTTGCAACAGCTCCTGTTAAAACGAACATCGGTGTGGAGTTAAAATTTACCATTTTTTAAAGGGAAATATCCATGCAATATTCCACATGCCGTATCTTATTCATGTTCCTCATCTAAAGGAACGGAGTTATTTCCCGTTAACTTTCTGAATACATCCGGATAACTTCGACCAATGGGTAACTCAGTCTTCCCTATTTCTACGTCATTATTGGTGAAAGCAGTCACTTTACCAATGGACACAATATAAGAGCGATGAATTCTCAAAAATGAATTTTGCGGCAACATATTTTCAACACTGCTAATAGCGTATTTCACTTTCAAATCTTCATGTTTCTGCCGGTGAATAACGACGTAATCTTTATAGCTTTCAATGTATGTAATGTCATCTAAAAATACTTTCACCATTTTTCTGTCCGACCGGAAATATAAAAATCCGGGAGTATTACCATTTATTTCTGGTGTTTCCATATGGTTGAACTGGCTAAATTTATTCACCGCTTTTAGAAAGCGTTCGAAGGAAACTGGCTTTAGTAAATAATCGATTGCGTCCAGTTCAAATGCTTCAATGGCATAATCTTTATGAGCTGTAGTAAAAATAACTTTGGGTGGATGCTGAATGGTTTTTAACAGCTGCGTACCAAGCAATTTTGGCAAATTGACATCAAGAAACATGAGATCAATTTTCTCTTTGGTAAGAAGATCAATGGCCTGAAAGGCATTGTTGCAAGTCCCTATAATTTCAATCTGTTCCAGTGTCTCGATGTAGTTTTGGAGAATCTTGATCGCTGGTGGCTCATCATCTACAATTATGCATTTGTATTTCATATGATCATTTTGCATTTAAAAAGCTCAACGCATCGAAGCTAACATATAGCTACATTTTTTTGTTCAACGCATTTTGTGGTAGCTTGTTTCATCTCGGATTATAATCTTTAGCTCAGTGGCGCTGCTGTCTTTGATAGAGGTATTAATTCTGTTTCCATATACTTCTCTTCAAGTTTCTCCAGCGTTACCCAAAGGTCAAAAACAAAGACTTCCTCCAGTTTCCTGCTTTCAACGCTGTACCTGTTATTATACAACTGTTCAAGTCTTCGTTTTACCTTTTCCAAACCTTCACCATCTGCATTTTCTTGTTCAATTTTATAATTTGGTTCAATACTATACACCAATTTGAAGTATACCGTAAAGCCTTCCATAAAAATATTCAACGTAATCCAGCATTGCGCCAGTCGCTCGCTTGTGCCATATCTAAATGAATGTTCGACGAAAGGCAGCAATATGAAAGGGGCAATCTGATAATTCTCCACATCGCCGGTAAATGTGGTCGAAATATCAAGCCTGTTGCCGAAACGCAATTTTTCCAGGGCAATGTAGGTTGTTAATAAATTGATTTCCTTAACCAAAGGGATCCTCGGAGTATTACTTTCATAAATCATAAATCGTAACAGTTCCGATAGTTTTATCACAATTTCCGGTGATTTGGGGGATAACTCCAGGGTGTGTTGATATAAATTGTCCAACGTGTTAAACAAAAATTCAGGGTGGAGTTGTGCTTTTAGTAATTGTAATTCAACTTCATTCTTTTGTCGCTCAGCTTCAATGGTTTGTTTCTTTTGTTCATACCAGTATAACAACAGCTTTATTGAAAGTGCCGCTCCGGCTGCATTCACGTAGGGTAAAATATTAGCTCCTCGTGTGATATTCATGCCTCGGAAACCTTTTGAACCACTTAATGAAACTTGCGCTAAAACAGTATAAAACATACAAAGGCCGATCACGACAGCTAAGCCGGCAAAAAATGAAAAGAATTTGCGTTGTAGTAAATATCGGGGAACTAAGAAATACAATAATGAATAAACGATGAACAAAAAGCCGGGTAAGAAGTGTGCAATATTTGTAAACGCTTTGACGGGATCGTTTTTTACCCCAAATCCCCAGGCTAAGTAGGAAAGAAAGAAAAACCAGAACAACAAGTGTAAAAGAATTCTCTTGATTAGTGAAAACCAAAATAACCGCCTGATTGCCATGGCTTAAGTATTGAAATTTAACAGACAGAAACTCGGAGCATCCGGAATTCAATAACTATTAGAGAGCCGTTTTTGTTCAATATTGTCATCATATCGGGGCAAACGAAGAATAAAGTGACATTACGTTGTACTCCCGGTGATTAAATATTCCGAGTAAAGTAGGTTTTCAGGACTTCGAAAAAGAAATAGCAACGATTGAGGAGATCAAGGTCTCGTCAATTTTTGTTTGATGCCGGTAGAACTTCATTTTCGATGTATTGCTCTTCCAACTTCTCCAGAGGGATTTCAAGATTGACAAGAAACGCATCTTTCTGCCTTGTTACCTCAAAGCTATATTGGTCTTTGTACAAAAGCTTCAGTCTTCGTATTACATTTTGAAGTCCAAGACCTCCAATTTGTCTATGTTCCTCTTCGTTGTCAGCATCAATGCTGTTTTCCAAATTGAACATCAACACTGAATTTTTTACTGCAATATTCATTTTGATCCAAGGGCGTGTCAGTTGCTTGCTGGTACCGTGCTTGAAAGCGTTCTCCAGAAAGGGCAATAAGAGTAAAGGTGAAATCTGGTAACTTTCAGTATCTCCGGAAATATTCATGGATAGATCAAGTCTGTCTCCATACCTTAATTCTTCCAATGAAATATAGCTTTGCAGTAATTGGATTTCCTTTTCCAATGGTATTTGGGTAGAATTACTTTCAAAAATCATAAACAGAAGTAATTCCCTCAGTTTCATTACAATTTCAGGGGATTTAGGTGAATTTTCAAGGGTATATGAATAGACGTTATTCAACGTATTAAACAAAAAGTGAGGATGAAGTTGTGACTTTAATAGCTGTAATTCAGCAACCGTTTTTTGACTTTCTGCTTCAACGGTTCGAGCTTTTTGCTGATACCAATATAACATTAGTTTTATGGAAAGAGCAATGCCGCCTACATGCAAATAAGGAGTAATTTTACCTCCTTGTGTTATGAT
>QKCF01000365.1 GCA_003246935.1 Sunxiuqinia sp.
TGGTGCATATAGTGGTTAATCAGTTCGTCCTGTGTGATGTGTGGAACTTGTTCCCGAATCTTTTGGTGGATGCCGTCTAAAATAGGGGTAGGGCGAAGCGGCTCAAGAAAATCCAATGCTTGTGCTGCACAAAAAAACTCGAGACCGATGATGCGTTCCACATTATCAATTACCTGTAATAGTTTGCGACCGCTAATTGAGCCCATACTTACGTGGTCCTCTTGTCCCATCGAAGTTGGAATGCTATCGGCACTGGCGGGATAGCATAGACTTTTATTCTCGCTAGCTAATGCCGCTGAGGTATATTGAACGATCATGAACCCGGAGTTCAGTCCGGTCTCTTTAAGCAACAACATGGGAACGCCTGGGTAGTTCCCCATTAACGATAAGTAGATACGACGGTCGGAGATGGTGCCAATTTCGGATGCGGCAATGCAGGCATAATCCATTGGTATCGCAATGGGCTGTCCATGAAAGTTGCCGCCGCTGATGGTTGAGCCATCTTCGAAAATAATCGGATTGTCTGTAACCGAGTTGATTTCAATTTCGACGGTTTCCTTGAGATGCAACCAGGCATTCCACGAGGCGCCATGGACTTGAGGAATGCATCGCAGTGAATATGGATCCTGAACGCGTTGGCAATTTGAATGCGATTCGACGATATGAGAGTTGGTCAGCAGATTTGTAATGGTTTCGGCCGTGTGCCGGTTACCTTTGAACGGCCTTAATTGATGCAACTTTTCCATAAACGGGCGTGCTGATCCGGTTAAGCTTTCAATCATCATGGCTCCAATAATATCAGCGGTTGCAATAAGGTTGTGCATCTTAGCCACTGCAACAACTGCATGTGCAGCCATAAATTGGGTGCCGTTAATCAAGGCGAGTCCTTCTTTGGCGCTGAGTGTTATTGGTTTTAGTTTAAACTCATCCAAAACCGATTGAGTCTCTTTGGTTTCACCTTTATATTCAACCTGCCCCAAACCAATCAGTGGCAGAAAAAGATGAGCTAACGGAGCTAAATCACCCGATGCACCAACAGATCCTTGTTTTGGAACAACAGGAATAACGCCATGGTCAATGTGCCAAAGAATACGTTCGAGTGTTGTTTCTGTAATACCCGAGAAGCCTTGTGCTAATGCGTGTGCTTTCAATACCAACATCATCGCAGCAATTTTTGTCGGAATCGGATCCCCTGTGCCAACAGCGTGACTCTTCAGAATATTTTCCTGTAGTTTTCGGGAGTCGGAGGCTGAGACATGGGTGGTGCAAAGTGGTCCGAATCCCGTATTGATTCCATAAACTGCCCGGTCGGAAGTTGTTATTTCGTCAACAATCTGCTGGCTCTTTTTTACACGTTCACGTGCTTCTTCATTAAAAATACCTTTCACTGTTCTGTTGCCTAACTCTATTGCGACTGATGCTGTTAGATGATCGATACCGTAATGAAATACTCTTGTGGTCATTGTTTGCATATTTGGATCCGTCAATTCTTATTTACGTTATTTCATAGGTCAGGTGTCGTTAGTTAGGCCGAGGAAGTTGGTTGATGTCGGTGATTTGAAGCGATATGGGCTTCTTGTTGGTTCTAAATCTAAAATTACGGCTTATATTTGATAATTATAAATACTAATTTAGTCAACAAATAATAACTATGAGTTATCAAATTGAGCTGCGGCATTTGCGCTATTTCCAGGTGTTGGCCGAAGAGCTACGTTTCCGAAGAGCTGCGGAGCGACTTTATATTTCGCAGCCTGGACTGACTCGTCAAATTAAGCAGATGGAAGATTTGTATGGCGTTCAGTTGTTCGAACGAACTAAGCGTAATGTGGAATTGACGCCCGCCGGTCGTTTCTTAAAGGAAGAGGTTGATTTTATTTTTAATCACCTGGATATGGTGAAACACCACCTGGAAAGTATTGGTCAGGGTAAAGAGGCGGAGTTGCGGATTGGGTTTATTGGCTCGGCAGCGCACGAAGTACTTCCGAATTTATTGTTGGATTTGAACCAAAAGTTTCCGGATATTCGCGCTGTTTTGGAAGAGTTGTCGAACAGCTCGCAATTGGATGATTTAATGAATCATAAACTTGATTTAGGCTTTGTAAGAGTGCCAACTGTACCATCCGGAATCCGAAAGTTACAGGTTTCTAAAGAGACCTTTTCTGTTGTTGTTCCTTTGGATTTCCCGATCGATCAGCATAACTTTAAAAGCCTGACTCAGTTGAAGGAGGAGGATTTTATTCTCTTTTCCAGCGAATATAGTTCGTACTATTTCAATTTGATCATGAGCATTTTTGAGGATCATCATTTTCAACCGAAAGTGTTGCATAAGTCGGTAAATGCACTGACGATATTTAAGCTGGTTGAGGCTGGTGTTGGGGTTGCCATTGTGCCGAGCGGTTTGGAACATGGTTACGATTTGCAAATTAAACTGATTGAACTTGATCGTATTCCGCAACGAACCGGTTTGTATGCTGTTTGGAAGGAGAATAATCGGAATCCTGCATTAACGAATGCGTTGAAATCGCTGAAAGTGAAGGATTAAAAAGGAGCGATAATCTATTTCCCGAGCGACGAAAGTAGAGGTGTTGCGAGTGAGTACATTTGATTAAAACGAAAAAAGCAGCCCGATTGAGCTGCTATTTCTGTTGACCCGCCAAGGCTCGAACTTGGACTCTTCTGAACCAAAATCAGACGTGTTGCCAATTACACCACGGGTCAATCATTCTTGTCTTTTCTTTAAAGACGGCCGCAAATGTATACGTTTTTTTTGAAATTGCAAACGCAATTGCGAGATTTCGTTTGATCGTTTTTTATTCTTCGGTAAACCTCAGTTGTACATGTTTAATTTTGGACCTGTTATAGGTATAAGTTATGTGGAGGGTACCGTCGCTTCCTTGTATGATTGCCGGATAGCTGAACTCGCCCTTTGGCTGTTTTTCTAATTCATAAATCTTTTGCCAGTTTTCTCCATCTTTAGAGCAGTATAGGTTTAGTTTGTTGCGCCCCATTTCCCACGATTCACCACTCTTCATCGGGTTATTCACAAGAAAATACAATCCCGATTTCGTAGAAACAGCATCGATGCCCGAGTTGGGATGAACAACATTAGTTGGGAATACTTCCGACCAGCTAAGGCCACCATCGTTCGACCAGCTTTGCATGATCACGTTTTGGTTACTTCTTAGTAATGCCTGGATCTTGTGGGCAGGATGGACTAGTAATGTTGGTTGAATCACTTTCACGCTATCGGGTGAGGGAATTTCAATTTTAGTCCAGGTTTTACCGTTGTCAGTCGAACGTTCAATATGGGCTTTCCAACGCTCTGGAGTGTACTCTATGCTTGAGGGGCTCAGAATAACACCTGATTCCAGTATGATTGGTTTGTTTCTGATAGGGCCGAGGATTCCTTCCGGTAGTTTTTGTGGTTCCGACCAGCTTTCTCCTTCATCTTCTGAGTAAAGATACATTCCCCGCCATTCTGTTGGGCTGGGACCAACTTTGTAGTAGAGGAACAGACGGTCGCCAACGTGGAATAATACAGGATTCCAGGTCGGATAGCTTAGTGTGTCGTTAACAAAGCCGTCAGCAACTTTTTCGGGACTGGACCATTGTCCGTTGGCAATTTTTCGGCAGGTATAGATGCACACATCTTTAGCCCGTTCATGAGTGCCCCCGAAAAACGATGCCAATAGTCCGTTTTTTGTTTCAACAATCGTCGAGGCATGGCATTGCGGGAATGCTGCCGAGTCGTATAAAAACTCTTCGCCCTCTACTTGGACTATAACGGTTTGCGGAGATGTTTTAAAGGAGCATGAACTGATTGTGCCGAGGATTAGAGCCAATAGTGCCAATAATGAATAATTGTTTTTCATGGAAGCTAATTTGAATTTTTTCAGATTTCAAAAGCAAAGGAAAGCTGTTGTGTTTGTTAGATCTTTACGGGTGTTTTGCTGCAACGCGTTGATAAAAATAGTAAACCAAACGAAAGATTCAATTTTCCGTGGGAATATAGAAGAGAAGGTTAATACGAGTGATGGCTAAAAACGAAAAAAGCAGCCCGATTGAGCTGCTATTTCTGTTGACCCGCCAAGGCTCGAACTTGGACTCTTCTGAACCAAAATCAGACGTGTTGCCAATTACACCACGGGTCAATCATTCTTGTCTTTTCTTTAAAGACAGCGGCAAAAGTATTGGTTTTTTCTGATTCTGCAAATCATTTTTTGAAAAAAATCATCTCGAAAAAGCCGGGTGTTTTTCTTGTTATTGAAAATGAATAATTTATTCCAGAATGCTTAACTAGTGTGGAGGAGTTCCTTTTGTAGTCTGTTAACTATTTTTCGTCCCCTTGAGCATATTCCTGCAGAAGAGTGAAGCTCTAATTCTTGTTCAATAATAAGAATAAGTTCAGGCTTCAGTTCGGGTTCTAAACACGAAATTTCGTAAAGAATTTGCATCGCATGAACCCTGATAGCTATGGCGTAATTAGGGTTGGTAAAAATTTGAAAGCTCCGGTCAAATAGTAAGCCTGTAGCTTGTTTGTTAATTGGGTGAAGGCTAATGAGTTTTAGGAAATGCCTAAGTTTACTTTGATTCTCGCATTGTAGCACAGCTTCTTGGATAAGACCGATTTTGGAATAGATTAATTCAGGGTAGCGGTTATTCAATTTGTCGATTAGCCAGGCCGCACGCCAGTTTGTTTTTTCGGATTCATCTAAAGCGACATCCAGTAAACTGGGGAAGTCCTCGGGATGCTTGTCGAAATAGCTGAAAACGAAATCGGTGTTTTCCCATGCTTGAATTAGCTGTTGAATTTCAGTGGTTGTCATGCTGCATGTTCTTGCTTGAAAAGCTAAATTTAGGCATTAAACGAAAGACTCAGGCTATGATTGATGTTTGTTGTGCGTTAATATATCATGAAGGTCGTTTGCTTGCGGTGCAGCGGCATGCCGATACAGATCATCCAAACCAGTGGGAGTTCCCCGGCGGGAAAATTGAAACTGGCGAAACTGCATTTGAGTGCATTAAACGAGAGATTAAGGAGGAGCTTGGAGTGTCCATCCTTGTTGAAGGTTTTTTGTTTCCGGTTGCGCACGACTATGGGATCAAACAAATAAAACTTTATCCGTTTGTTTGCAGTTTGCAGTGCGGTAATATTGATTTAAGCGAACATCAGAAGCTGGTTTGGCTTGATGCGGCTGACGTTAATAAGCTCAACTGGCAAGAAGCCGATCGTTTATTAATTCAACTAAATCGGATTAGTGAATTACATCGGTTTGGGAAGGATGATAAAGATTGAGGAGAACAACAATGCCCATCCCAGGATTGAAAGCGTCATGTAAGTAACAATGTTTTTCTTCTTCGAATAATATTTCTTCAATAGAAAGGCGCCAATGGGGATGCTCAGTAAACTTGGTGTCATAATGATGATTCCCCAGAAACCATATTTCTTTTTCAGCTTGGCAATGAGTCTTGTCTTTTTGTTTATTTTCTGAGTCTTTTCGCGCTCGGGGCTTTCAAACATGTGGTGTAAGTCAACTCGAATGACATGTTTTACCGTTTGTTGTATTTGCCTGTGATGGCGATAGTATAGGTTGATAATGTAGCCACTTACGTAATAGAAGAAGTAGAATCCTGTGATTCCGCCCACCGTTACAATAACCAACGTGTGAAGAAAATCAACCCCAATTAGCATGGCATAGGGAAACGTTATAAAATATTTTACAGTGGCTAGTAAAAAAACGTGAAGTAATTTAAAAATGGCTGCAATACTCATACCCGACAATCCTCCTTTTTTACAACAACTCAAAGTTTGTGAAAAAGTTCCATAAATGATTGGGTTTTAGATGAACTTTCAGAAATATTAACGATTCTTCACAGAAGTTATTGCCTATGATGTCTTGATGGGCTGATTTCATCAAACAATTGTTTATTTTTGGATTTTCACACTAAAACGCCAAAAAATGAGTGCAACAAAAGAATGGTTTGCCGGTAAAGCGTGGGCTGATGGATTGGCCCTGACTTTGGATTCATCGGTAGACGTAGAAGAGTTTTACAAACAATATCAAGCTAAACCCGAGCTTTGGAAGGCTGTGTTCGAGTTTATGAAAAAAGATCTTTCAGCCTTGGAAGTTGGTAAATATCCGGTTATCGAGGGGCAAGTAACTGCTATTGTATCAGAATACAACAGTAAGGAGCCTGAAAATGCCAAATGGGAAGCTCACCGCAAGTTCATTGATTTACAGTATGTGATTTCGGGTGAAGAGAAAATGGGCGTGATGCCTTTGGCTGATGCTAAGAATGCAGGGGAGTATAACGGAGAGAAGGATGTGATTTTCTATGGTGAAAATGACGGTCCTTTGTGCTTGGCAAATGCTGAGAATTACTT
>QKCF01000182.1 GCA_003246935.1 Sunxiuqinia sp.
CTCTGAATTTTTATTTTTATCACCTATATCGAAAGAGTCTGGCTGTTCAAGTCAGGCTTTTTTCTTTTTCGAATGAATTGTTGGCGTTATCGTTTAATAACGAGCTCCCGAAAGGTTGGTGAAGCAGTTATCATTTGATAACGGGTTCACCAAATGGTCGGAGGGGGAATTATCATTTAATAATAGCTTCCCGGAAGAAAGGTTGCGTTATCATTTAATAACGGCCTGATCGGATTAAGGCAGCCGCCAACAAGGATTGACGGCTGCGTCTCTCAGTGCCAGTTTTTAGTGATACAGGCTGATATCATGTAAATATCCGGCGTCTTTCATCAACTTTTGCTCTGGCTTCACAATCCCTAAATTTACCCAAGGCTCAATTTGATAGGTGGCGTCTTTGACCAGCATATGTTTGCTTTTCAAGTCTTCAGTCAGCATCTCCGGATTTTTATTGGACAGGTCTTTGTAATTTCTCTGGCTTTTCCCCACCACCGAAAGCCGGTTGTCGAATTGCAGATAATCCTGCCCGTTTACCAAGATTGTTATTGCTTGTTTGCTCCCTTGCAGGTATAGCTGTCCATCCAGCAAGCTGTAACTTACTTCATTATAATCGTCGGTTACACGCACATCGTATTCCATAGGGTTTGATTGCAGGTAACTGGTGTAACTTACATATTTTCGTTTGTCGGGTGAGGTGCCCCAGCTGGCATAACGCAAGGCTCCTGTTTGCTTTCCAATGTAAAGAACTCCGCGTTGCAATGCCAAAACCAGCTTATCATTCTGCTTAAACTGAATCTTGTAGCACAGTTCTCCGTCGTATTCAACTTGCCCGATTTCTTCATACTCGAATTGGTCGGTTGTTTCCAGTCGCCAAAATTCAGGAGCTGTGGCCAGTATATCGGCTTTAAGCGGGTAAAAAAGGCTGCGATGATTGGGCTTCAGTATCATCAGTTTGTGGCCGTTCTTATCCTCCATGTTTTTAAACTTGGCGGTTTCGAAGCGGATCGCTGAGGGAATGCCTGGAGATCCCGTGTTGGAGTAGTTGAAAGCCATTTCGTAAATGCCATATACATTGTCGTTAATGGCTACGGTTTCGCGGTTGTAACCAAGGAAGGTTTCTTCAGAGGCATATAACTGGCGGGAATTACGAATCGCATTTCGTACAATACTCACCGCTTTAGTCGACTTTTCAGCTTGTGCAACCGTTTCTTTTTTCATTTCAATAAGAATGAGTGAATTTTTATTGGCTGTCAGACTAAGTATTTGGGATTGATAGCCCGGCGAGGACACCAGAATTTGCTGATCATTCTTCAACCGGTCGGCCGAAAGGAGAAACTCGCCGGAACTGTTGGTGCATTCGTGATAGTAAGGCGCAGCCTGGCTTAGGTTGGCAAATGGGAGAGGCTCTCCGTTTTCGGCATCGGTAACAACGCCATAATAGAGCCGGAGCTTGGAGTACTCGTTTGTTTGGGTGAAAATATGGTTCGTTGTTTCGGCGATGGCAGGGGGGGCTGTCATCTTTTTTTCAGGCTTGTCAGTTGGGGAGAAAGTGAAGGTTTGTGAACCGCTTTCACCTCGGGCTGAAATTCCTTCAATTTGGAAGACTGTGTTGGAGTTGATTACAGCATTCGGAATTGATATATGGGCAACGCCGTTGGTATCGGTTACCAATTGCGGTTCCCAATAAACCGTTTTGCGTGCTTGTGCATCGCTGTCAGTCGGTTTGTATTTGGGAACGTAGAATTCCCGTTTCGGAGAAATTCCGGATATAAAAAGCGATTGCAGTCCCTTGGAACGCTGGTAAAAAACACCGCCTTTTGACTTCGTTGTGATAAAAAGGAAAGCAGGAGGTGCACTGGTTCGTTGCATCTTGGTCATCAGTTCCATTTGGTTCGGGAATAAATTACCACTTGTCTCCAGGCTATTAACCAAATCCTGCCGCCCAACTTCCAAACTGACATTCGTAAAAACATCCATGAAATTCATGCTGATATCGTAGTTCTTGGGGCGGGCAATGAAATTGATCGACTCAATCTCGCCGGGATCCATATAACTCAGAAAGTCGTAAAGTGGCACATTTTCGTTGTTCAGGAAATCTTTGTCCACAAAAATGTACAGGTAGCCATCCGAGTTATTCGTCACATTGAAATATACCGCAGGCGAACCGATACCGAATGTATCACCGGTCAGGCTCTCTACTTCATTGGGATTTGCAATGACCAGGTTGCAGGTTTTTGCTAAGCTGGGTGAATAGGGCGCTTGCCTGATCTGAAGACCAGGAACCTGATCGGATAGCAGGTCCCATAAGCTCGAATACCAGGCTTTCTCTTCAGTTAGTTTTTTTAGCTGCGCCGACTCGATCACAACATCGGGCTGCCCGCTTTGAGCAATCATTGAGTCGCGGCGGTTTAGGAAGTTGGAGCGTGCTTCCACTTCTTCTATCATAAAGGTGTCTTTGCCCGGGAAATAGTAATTGTCAATCCGGGGCTTCTTAATTTGGGGCGTTTTCACAGATGTTACAGCGGCCGGCTTGCTGGTCGCGTAACTTACCGATTGATTTGTCGCCGGAAGATTTAGCACCAAAGGAGATGATCCGCTTTTGGATATTTTATCGAAGGACATTGCGTTTAGATGCATTTGTTCCAGGTTTGTATGCAAATCGATGATGTAATCTTTTTGACGGTCAGAACGGTTTTTAGTTTGAATCGTTAAATTGGCAGAGTCCATGAAAGCCGGCAATGCAAAGCTAAACTGCCCGTTTTCATCGGTGTATGTTTTGTCGATATGTACTGATTTGGCCTGAGTCATAATAATCGATACTTCAAAGTTCTTGGGAACCGGTTTTCCCGTTAGTTTCCTGTAAATTCGCCCGTCAAGATAAAGTCCTTTTTCCGGCTGATAAGCCAGCTTTTCACCTCCGTAACTGGCAACGTCAAACCAGTTGAAGCGACGCCAGCCATAAGTCATCAATATCAAGTCTCGTTTATGATCCATCTCGGGATCAGTTGGATTGAGAGCTTGGCTTTTGGCTAAAACCTCACCCTGTAAATCGGAAGTAAAGATTAAGTAACTGCGGATATTTTCGAGTGTATCCAGAGAGTTTTCCAGTTTGGTGTCCCACCCGGAAACAGTGAAATTACCGTTGACCGGGCTACCGTCTTTTCGGAAAGCTTGCAGCGTGAAATTAGCTGCTACATTTGTTTCCTCACTCCATTCTCTTACAAGTTTGAAACGGATATTCTCCTTTTTGTCCAGGTACACTAAGCGTTCTCCCCTCGGAACTCGGTTTACAAACAGCGTAAAGGTGAGGATTCCCTCGGGGAAGTTCATCGTTGGGATACTAATTTCAGTTCGTTGATTTTCGAGGATGCCTGTTGCCATGAATTTGGTATTTCCGCGGCAATGGCCTAAGAGAAAAAATTCAGCCGTATTATCTCCATTTTTTAGCATGGCAAAATGAATGCTGTCTTCATCCTGACTGATTAGCTGCAGGCTGTATGCCTGCTCATTCACGCTCGGCAGATCGTAACTAAAAACAGAATCGCGGTAGTTAATTCGAGCTGTGTATTGCTGACCAACCAAAGGAGTAAAGTTGACCGTGCCCATTCCGTCGTATTCAGTTGCAAATGAAGAAATCATTTTCCCTTCACTGTTCCATAACTGACCATCGACGTTTATCGGATTTCCATCGGCATCAATACAACGAAAAGCCATTTTATTTTGCAAACCTGGAACCAAATATCCTCCTTCGGGCAGAAGCTGCAAATCGGGTTTCTGAACCGATAGTTTTATTCGGTATCTTTCAGATGACGATTTTTCCCCATTTTGGTTAACCGATAAAAGTGCAACGGGAAGTTTCAGCGAGTCCGGTACAAAAAAGCTGAAATTGCCTGCATTGTTTTTGATAGGGCAGGTGGCTCCCAGCATTATTCCGCGAGCTAATTGAAGATGCAGCGTAATGTCTTCATTTAATTCGCGACCGTTTCTGTTATGGGCATACATTTTCACATAGACCGAGTCGCCTTCTTCGTTCGGAACAATTCTGGAATTAAATTCCCAATCAGTGCTTTCTGCTAAATTCGGTACAAGCTTTAATGATTTCTGAAATAGAAAGTCTGAATCGAAGTTGCGCATGTAGTTGGTGTATGTCAATAATTTGTAGTTTCCGGTGGATAAATTGGGGTCGAGCACAAAAGAGCCGTCTGAGAAACCGTTTTCCAAAGGGAAAAGCTGATGAATCACCAGCTTGTTTTCCGGAGATATTAGATCGACATAAACTAAATTTTCGATGCCCACCGGTTTATGGTTAATGGCATTCACCAAGCTAATTTTAAACCAGACCGTATCGCCCGGAAAGAATTGGTTAGAGTTTGTTTGGGTATATATTTTTTCCTGAATGTTGCCTAAGATGTAATGATTTAGTTGGTTCCGTACTTGTTGTGGAAAATTGTTTTGAGGATATGCTTTCCATACAACGAAAAGTACGAAAAGCAAAACTAATTTTAGTTTTGATGGCATGAGTAGTAGCTTTTAGCAGTTGTTTGTGGTCTTAGATGTATAAAAATACAGAATGTTTAATAAGGATATGTCAAATAATTAAAATAGGCGTGTGTTGTTGGGCATTTCGTGAAATAGAAGGGCTTGGAGGAGTTGCTGACGGAGGGAAATTAGAAGCAAGAGGGAAGTCTGTTGAAAATAGAAATCCCTCGTATAATTGACTTATACGAGGGATTCAGATCAGTTGTGTTTGCATAATTCAGCTAATTACAACGTTAATTAATTGGCTGAGACTTTTTTCCCAACATTGTTGGTATGGCGTACAGCTTTTTTCAAGTGATCAGTGGTGTCTTTAATTTCTTTTTCAACTTTTCGTTTTAACATGATCACTTGGTCTTCAATTTCATTCAGTTTATGGTTAACTGAATCTGAAATTTCATGGGTCATTTTTTGCGTTCTTCGCATAATTTTTTTACGGGTACGACTTCCTTTGTTTGGGGCGAAAAGAAGCCCGCCAATGGCACCGGCTGCTGCGCCTGCAGCAAGTCCGATCATGAGATAGAGTGTTTTGTTCATATTGATAATTTTTGATGAGAAAAATAGACTTACAACTCTCTTATACGGGAATAGTTAAGGTTGGGTCACGAGTTCTTCGTTTTTTTTGAAATTTTATTAGATGCTAAAGAGCGGGGTAAGAGTTTGTTATTGCATAGTTAGCTGCTTAATTATGTAGGAAAGCAAGCTCTCAACTTATTGGTTTTAGCACAGTAAACGAATAAGGCGGGTTTTTAATCAGCAGATGCCCATCTGCGACGGGGCGATTTCACCGCTGATAGTGATGATCTTATCGGTCTAAGAACGGCATGCAGAGAGCAAAAAGACAACGAGGAGAAGCTTTTTCATGCGGTAGATTTTAAATTCAAAGTTATTGATTAATCATTGATTTGAATTCGTACGATTTCACTTAAAATGGCGAAGTGAAAGATTTGGATTAGCATAAAAGTACTTACTACTTTTATTTGTATATTGTAGTCGATTTTCAAGAAAAAAGTAAAGCGTAATAACTAAAAAATTAATCGAATCATGTTAAAAAGACTGATAGTCAGCTTGGTGTTGTCTGCTCTTTTGTGGGGAGGGGCTACACCTGCTCAGACTAAGATCGAACTTCAATTCAACAAGAAAGGGCCGGAGATTCAATCAACGATGTGGGGGATATTCTTTGAGGATATCAACTTTGCAGCTGATGGTGGATTGTATGCCGAGTTGGTGAAAAACCGCTCTTTCGCTTTCGACGATCCCATGATGGGATGGAAGATGTATCACAAAGATTCACTTCATATTATCAATGAAATTGCGGCAACTACACAGATGCGTTTTGTGCGTTTGCTTGCTTTAAAATCAGGTGAGTCTAATTTCCTGCAAAATGATGGTTTTCGCGGAATGGGTTTACACGAAGGTGAAGAATATCGCTTAGCCTTGGATGTTCGTTCTCCTGAAGGTAGCGAACAGGATCTTAAAGTTGAGCTTTTAGGAGATGATAAAAAGGCCATTGCAGAAGGAACAGTAAAAGTTGACAACAAAGAATGGGGTAAAAAAGAATTGATCCTGAAAGCAGGTGCAACAGCAGCAAAAGGGAGCTTGAAGATTTCCGTTGTGAAAAATGGTGTCGTCGATTTTAAATTCATTTCACTATTTCCAACAAAAACATTTAAAGATCGCCCCAATGGAATGCGTGTGGATTTAGCCGAAAAGCTAGCTCAGCTTAAGCCCGGTTTTGTTCGTTTCCCCGGAGGCTGTGTTGTGGAAGGCCATCACCTGAGCTTACGTTACCAATGGAAGAAAACAGTTGGTGACGTTGAAGAACGCGAAGTGATGATTAACCGTTGGAA
>QKCF01000419.1 GCA_003246935.1 Sunxiuqinia sp.
CGGTACTCCAATGCTGATTACATAGGCGAGCATCACCTATACTATTGGTATCGTTGTCAAAAATTTCGTGGTTTGTCAATTGTCGTCATTATGACACTTTCTATGATTTCTAATGGGACAAAAGCGTCTAACCTTATCCAGATAGGGAATTCAGATCGATAATCTGGATTTCCTATCTGCTTTTAATATAATTCCATATATAAAAACATGTTTTACAACCTATTCGGAGAATTAAGCTGCTGTAATAGTAACGATTACATGGAATTTAAAAAATAAATTTTAAAGTGCTGGTAAATAATAGAATTAAAAATGTAAACGTTTTCATTTTTTCTATTATTTTTGATGTCGGAAAGCATTGATCTCTTTATCTCTAATTTGGATTGTCCCAAAATTGAATGAGAATAACGATCAGGCGAAAGCTGGGGTGATTTGAAAATAGGGTTTACTGGGGCCAGTACAATTGAATAGTAAAACTAACAAATATGATAGGCATAAATGAAAATCATTGTTTTTGAATTTAACCACAAAGACTGGAGGAGCTTGCTTCGTCTTCCAGCTTCTAAATTGATGAAAAATATAATACGCTGTAATATCATTTAATAACTAAAACTATTTAAAACTTATGGAAAAAAATCTTTGCGTTTTTCCGCATGAAAAGAAGAGGAGGCTTGACCTCTTGCTTAAAATGCAATTAACATTTGTGATCTTGTTGCTGGGAATTTCCCAAGTAACCGCTTCTGTTAATTCGAGCTCAGAAAACGAACAAACTGAAAGTTCGGTAAATTTGCAGCAACAAAAAATCAAAATTACCGGTAAGGTTACTGAAAAAAATGGTGGGCCTCTTCCTGGTGTGACTGTTGTTGTGCCGGGAACGAGCATTGGTGTGATAACAGATGACAATGGAGAATATTCCATAATTAATGTTCCGGCTGACGGGGTGTTAAGTTTCTTATTTGTCGGCATGGAACAACAAGATGTTCAGGTTAATGGCCGAATTGTTATTAACGTTGTTTTGGAGTCTTCTGTTCAGTCTATTCAAGAAGTAGTTGCTGTAGGTTACGGCACTCAGAAAGTGAAAAATGTTACGGGTTCTATTGTAAATATTTCTGTGGATCAAATTAAAGATCTACCCGTTTCAAACCTGGCAGAGTCATTGAAAGGACAAATTCCTGGTTTGTCGGTTTCTGGTGGTTCAAAACGCCCAGGAGAATCTGCAACCTTGCAAGTTCGTCAAACATTTAGTTTCTCAAAAGATGGCGGTAGTGATATTCCGTTGATCGTTATCGACGATATGATTCAGGTTGATCCGCAAACGGGTTTGCCTTCGTTGGAGGAATTCAACCGACTTGATCCTTCCGAAATTGAAAGTCTTACCGTTTTGAAGGATGGTAGTGCCGCAATTTATGGTGCCCGTGCTTCTCAAGGGGCTATTATTGTTCGTACCAAGCGCGGAAAAGCCGGAAAAACCAGAATTAGCTATTCTGGCCAGTTTTCAATGAACGATGCAATTAGTCACAGCAAAACCATGAGTGCATATGATTTTGGTGTTTGGATGAATCGCTTTCTGAAAGCGGACAACAGAGATAATGATGGTAAAAACCTTTTCTCGACCGACGAATTGGAGCAAATGAAAAGCTTGAATTATAATTGGTTGGATAAAGCCTGGTCTGCAGCAAGTCAACAGCGTCATTCGTTAAGCATGAGTGGTGGTAACGAAAAAGCAACGTACTTTGCCGGAGTAACTTACTATACTCAAGGTGCCAACTTAGGAAGTCAGGATTATGACAAGTGGAATTTCCGTACCGGTTTGGATGTGAAAATTACAAAAGACCTGAAATTAACAGGATCTGTTTCTGCAAACAGTGGAGTAGTCGAAAAGTCGTTTACTAAATCTGTAGCCAATATCAACGATAGCAGCTACGGATCGAAAGCTAAAAGTAGCGGAGAACAAGCGGATTATGGATATTTGTTGCACATGCCTAAATATATCCCTTGGGAAACAACCATTGATGGTGAAGATTATTGGGTTTCTCCTTTCCCTCGTACAGACCGGAACTTTGGTAGTGCAAGAACTAACCGTACAATCGCCGGATGGAACTACTTCGCTTCATTGAATAGTGGTTCGCGTCAGGTGACCGAAGACTTCTCGTACAATGCAAACTTCTCACTTCAATACGAAATACCTTTTATTAAAGGACTGTCAGTCAAAGGAACTTTCTCCAGAAGTCAAAGTTCTATTTCAACCGAGCAGATTCAGTTACCTTATACGTTAGCAAGAATTACAAATTATAACAGCGAAGGCAATCACCTTTTGTCTGAAACTTCAAAATGGAAAATTGAAGAAAATAATGTGAATTCTCGCGTTTATTACAACGAATTTGTTTCAAAAAGTACTCAGGCCAACTTTTTTGTTAATTACAACAGAACATTTGGAGACCATGACATTAGTGCGATGGCTTCAGTAGAGCGTTCTGAAGGAAACTACAAAGACAGACGTTTAGCTTACGAAGGTACTGATAGTGATTACTTGGGAACAAGTGCTACTGCCGGTGAATTGTCTGATAACTCTTATGCAAACAAAGGAGAGTCCGGAACACTTTCTTACCTGGGACGTGTTAGTTATAGTTACCAATCAAAGTATTTAGTGCAGTTTCTTTTCCGTAGTGATGCTTCCACAAAGTTTGCTCCGAATCATTATTGGGGATTCTTCCCTGCCGCTCAATTTGGTTGGGTAATGTCAGAGGAAGACTGGTTTAAGGATGCATTGCCTTGGATTGATTTCTTGAAACTGCGTTATTCAATTGGTAAAACCGGCAAGGATAATATTAAGCCTTGGCGATGGGCACAATATTATACTATCAACACGGATAAAGGCTTCCTGTTTGGTTCAAGTGGCGGATCGTTGGGAAGCAGCATTACGCCGAACGTAGCACCGAATCCACTTGTTGGCTGGGATACCACGGTAAAAAATGACCTCGGGGTTGATTTCAATGTGCTGAATAACCATTTGAAAGTTGGATTTGACTTCTACTACGACAAAACAACCGACATGTTGACGAATATGGCTAGTTCGGTTGGTGTACCAATTTCGGTTGGTGGTGGTTTTGCCGAACAAAACTACGCGGCTGTGGATGCATGGGGTACTGAATTCAGCATCAACTGGAGCGATAAAGTTGGTCAAGACTTCAGCTACAATGTTGGCGTGAATTTCGGGTCGAGCTACAACAAGATCAAAAAATATCCTGAACAAGCCCTTCAACATCCATCAACAAACCAAACTGTAGAAGGTCGTTCAACAATATTCCCTTATTGGGGATTTGAAACATGGAAAGAAACCTCTTCAGGAGATGGTATTTTGCGTACTGATGATGATATTCAAAACTATTGGGATTACTTGACAGAACGTGCTGATGCTGCTGGTACCACCCCTGATTATTTAGGTACGACTAGTCTCGACGGTATGAAAAAAGGTATGCTGGCTTATAAAGATATGGGAGGCGACTTTGATAGTACAACCGGCATCCAAGAAGGACCTGACGGAAAAATCGACAAAAATCTAGACTATGTGAAGTTGGTTGATAAAAATAAAACGCATGGATTTACAACGAATTTACGTATGAAATATAAGAGTGTGAGTTTCTCAACTCAGATCTCTACTTCTTGGGGAGGAATTCGCGAAATTGACGTTGTTAAGCAAGGAACCTCATCCTCTCATAACATGTGGGCGCACGAAAGTTACTGGACTGATATGTATGATGCTGATGATAATGTGGATGGAGCATATCCAATTTTATCTGATTACGACAACATCGCAGCACCGTCAGATTTTTGGCAATTAAGTACTTTCAGATGTTACGTACGTAATTTGAGTGTTGGCTATGATATCCCCAAAGTTCTAACCTCGAAAGTAAATATCGAAAGAGCAACTGTTGGCATTACCGGAAATAACCTTTGGGACTTCTACAATCCGTATCCTGATCATTACCGGAATATGTATGACTCTTCTTACGAGGGTTATCCGACACTTAGAACCTGGGCAATCAATTTAAATGTATCATTCTAACTTAAACCATGTTGTAATCATGAAAAGAAAGGTAAACTTATATATAACTTCAGTACTGCTCCTAATACTTGGCAGTTCTTGTAGTGATCAGTTTCTGCAGGACATGAAAAACTACGGACAAACTGATGACTCTTTCTATGAAAATCAGACCCGTGTTGATTGGTATATCGACAACATCTACTATGATTTTTTCTCCGGATATAAATCACCTTTGGCAACCGTTGTTGGGTCGTACAGCACCACGAATTCGGGAATGACCGAAGAAATTGGTGGTATGCAAAACATGATTAATCCGACCATTACGTACCAAGATGCATCCGATGGTTCTTCATACTACGGAACGCCCTTGGCAAACAAGCTGTATAACGAGCCTTATACCCGCATTCGGGATTGTAATTCTCTGATCGAAGAAATCGATACTAAAGGTGCGTCGTTGGACGAAGAATACCGCAACCAAGCGAAAGGACAAATGTACTACCTGCGCGCTATTCAGTATTTCGACTTAATGCGTACCTATGGTGGTGTACCTATTGTGACGACTGTTGAAGACGCTTCGTCCACTGATGAAACTATTAAATTGCCTCGTGCATCAGTGTCAGAAGTGGTTGCTCAAATTGTTGCCGACTTGGATATGGCAGCTAGTTTGTTACCGAGCACTTGGCCTGCATCTGATTACGGTCGTTTTACCAAAGGGGCTGCATTGGCACAAAAGGCTCGCGTATTATTGACATATGCTAGCCCCTTATTCAACAGCGATTGGGACAATACCGGCAGTGAACGCTGGCAAAATGCCTTGCAAGCTGGGTTGGACGCAGAAACAGAATTGACTGATGCTGGTTACGGACTTTATGGATCAACAGCTAAAGATTGGGCAGACATGTTTGTCATCGACAATTCATTCTGTTCAGAAGCAATTACTGTCCGTCTTTTAGGAGTCGGAAACTCTTCAAGTATTGAAAATAATTCGTGGGAAAACAACATCCGTTTGTCGAGCCAAGGTGGAGGTGGCGGCCAGGAGGTACCTAAAGAAATGATTGATTTGTTTCCAATGGCGGACGGAAGTCTTCCGACTGTGGCAAATGGTTATGACCAATTCCTGTTTTTCATGAATCGAGATCCTCGTTTTTACCGGACATTTGCTTTCTCCGGTTGTAAATGGGGATACAAAGATAACAGCGAGTCTACAGTTTGGGCCTATAGATGGAAGGATGCTGCCACTAATGCCGCCACTACTGAGGACACTATAAGTCATTTCAGTGATGAAAACAGTATCTCGAGTCCTGTGTTTGTTCGTAAAATGACTGATACAAATGGAACTGATTTCCAATATTCCGGAACAGATATTTTCGAGTATCGTTATGCTGAATTATTATTGAATATTGCTGAATGTTATGCAGCTAAGGGAGATATTGCCAATTGTGTAAATTATTTGGGGAGGGTTCGCGAACGCGTGGGTATTCCTTCTGCAAACAATTACGGTATTGGTACACTAGGTGATAAATATGCGGCAATTGAAGCGTGTTTGTATGAACGTCGTATTGAATTGGCCTATGAAGGAAAACGCTTTTGGGATGTACAACGTTGGATGTTATATAACGACGATTCTTCTGCTGGTAATGCAACTTGTTCGGCTTTAGGTATTGAGCCAATTAACGGAACACAACGCACCGGTAATTACTTGCAGTATAAAGATGTGGTAACCGATGCTGATCCGCTGGAAGGTGTGAGGGATACATTGTCTGTTGATCCTGATGATAGTGATTTTGCTACCGAATTACAGGATTTGGCAACATTCTATACAGATAATTTTGTGTTTGACGATCTTGAAACACCAATGGATAACGTTAATGGTGAAGCTGCTCAAATAGACTGGAAACAGAATTATTATATTATGGGCTTAAAAACAAATGCTTTGGTACAAAATACATGGCTGGAGCAAACTATTGGCTGGAAAGATGCTAGTGGTGGCGATGGTACATTTGACTATCGCGAATAATTAAGATAAAACAAAAGGACTTCCGCGGATTCGTGGAAGTCCTTTTGTTATCCATAATTTGTTAGTTGGCATAAATAGTGTTAGAAAGAGAGAAAAATGTAATCTGCATAAAGTGGATTAGCAGAAAAAATATATGATTATGAAAAGGAAGTTTAGAAGATTAGGGGTAGTTATTGCAGTAGCGGCTTGCACATTCTTTTCAAGTTCTGTGTACGCTCAATATCCAAATATCCCGGACAGTGTAAAACATGCTGCAGAAGAATTAATGAAGGCAGCGGAAGAGCATTCCGACATGGCCTGGGAAAAAGCTATTCCAGC
>QKCF01000236.1 GCA_003246935.1 Sunxiuqinia sp.
ACATGATGAAGAGTTGGATGATTTCTTTTTTTGGGGCGAGATTTTGCTGAATGATTTCAATGATATTGATAAATATTTATTGAATGCGGATGATTTGTTCCAAAATATTTCGGATTTAAAAGATATCGAGAGCCGGTTCGATTACTTGAGTCCGGAACAGAAAAAAGTGATCGAGCAATTTTGGGGAACTTTGGGTAAAGCGGGCGCTTCTACGAATCGGGAGAAATTCATGCAGATTTGGAATAAGCTTGCTGCGGTGTATCGTTGTTTTAAAGCAGAGTTGCAAAAAGATGATTTGGCTTTTACTGGCATGATTTATCGTGATTTGATTGAGCAATGGACCGATGAAAATGAAAAAACGCTCAAGTCGGACCGCTATTGTTTTGTTGGTTTTAATGCGTTGAATGCAGCCGAAGAGAAGCTGTTTCGTAAGTTTAAGCAGCTCGGTATCGGCGATTTCTTCTGGGATTACGATCCTGCTTTTGTTGAGGATGTGCAGCATGAAGCAGGACTTTTTATTCGTCGCGACCTGGTTGTTTTTCCGATGCCCGAAGGATTTGAGTTGGATGCAGGAGAAGTCACAGCTCCTAGAATAACGATTGTGTCGGTACCGGGGCAGGTTGCACAAACGCAGGTGCTTAATCATCCCGAGTTTGCCGGTAGTGTGCAGCGCGATCCCCGTTTTGACGATACGGCTATGGTATTGGCAGACGAGGGGTTGTTGGTACCTTTGGTTTCGTCGGCAGGTGCACTGTATAATAAAATCAACATTACGATGGGGTATCCGATCCAGAATACCCCCGTTTTTAGCTTTATCAATCAGCTGATCGATTTGCAGAAAAACTACCGTGTTTACGGTGGTGGCGATGCTTTTTATTATAAACCGGTGATTGCTTTGTTGAGTCATCAGTTGTTAGCCGATTCGCTGACTAAAGAAATTGTTCGTTCAATCCATAAAGAGAATAAGATCTATGTTCGAACAGGAGATTTAAGGCAGAGCGAGTTGCTGGCTTTGATATTCACAAAGCTGAATACCTGGGAGGAGTGTGCTGCCTACCTGTTAAACGTAGTCAAGTTGCTTGCTTTGAAATTGGGGGCTTCTTCCGATAATGAAAGCGATCCTGCCTTGGAGGCCGAGTATTTATATCAGGTGTATTTAGCAATTCAGCGTTTGCAGGAAACCTTGGAGCAGTTTCATCCGGCGCGAATTTCCTTGTCGTTGTTTTACCGAATATTGCAACAGTACCTCCAGCGGATTAGTATTCCGTTTGAGGGAGAACCGCTTTCTGGCTTGCAGGTGATGGGGGTCCTCGAAACCCGAAACCTCGATTTTAAGCGCCTGTTTATGTTTTCGGTGAATGAAGGGCGATTGCCCAATACATCTTCGACACATTCTTTCATTCCGTATAATTTGCGGAAAGCTTTTGGCTTGCCTGCTTATGAAGAGCAGGATGCCATGTATGCATATTATTTCTATCGCTTGGTGCATCGGGTACAGGAGTTGGTGTTGGTATACGATTCTTCCGGCGATGGCATGGGCTCGGGAGAAATGAGTCGTTACCTGTTTCAGCTTTTGTATGATTCTGAATTGAACCCTCGTGTGACGCAGTTGAATTTCGATTTCAAATCAACTGAGTCGGCACCAATCAGCATTGCTTCTACTGCAAAGCATAGGGAGTTGTTGCTATCTCGCTATGCCGATCGACGGCTAAGTCCGAGTGCACTGAATGTGTATCTGGACTGTAAGCTGAAATTCTACTTTAAATACATTGCTGGAATTAAGGAAACAGATGAACTTTTGGAAGATGTAGATCCGCGTTTGTTTGGGAATTTATTTCACTATGCGTCGGAGATGATCTACAAGCCGTTTGTCGGTAAGCCGATGACGAAGGAAAATATAGAAACCATTTTGAAGAGCGATATTGTGATCCGCAAAGCGATACACGATGCGTTTAAGCGGGAATATTACAAAGACAGCTCATTGAAAGAGGTGAAGATTACCGGCAAGAATATCCTGATTGCTGAAAACCTGAAGACCTATCTAACTAAAATGCTGGAAAACGATAAGGCTTTTGCTCCTTTTGATGTTGTAGCACTGGAAGGTAATTGTGAAGCTGATTTTGTGTTGGAAGTTGAGGGGCAAAAACGGAGTATTAAGCTTGGGGGTATTGTCGATCGCATAGACAGAACCAATGAGGGATTGCGAATTATCGACTATAAAACAGGTCGAAGTTTGGTGTTGAAGTTCAACAACTTTGAAGAGCTCTATCGTCGCGATGCAGACAATCGTCCAAAAGAAATTTTGCAGACCTTGGTGTATTCCGAGATTTATCGACGGATGCATGGTTCGGCCGACATTCTCCCTTCAATCTATAAAATCGATACATTCTTTGGTGACGAGTTTGATCCTGCCGTGAAGTTGAGCGGGCAATCTGTCAATTATAGCTTAATTTCCGAGCCTTTCGTGGAGAGTTTAAACGATCTTCTGCACGATATTTTTAGTCCGGAAACCTGTTTTGATCAGACGGATAGAAAGCGGAAGTGTGAGAATTGCCCGTATAATACGATCTGTCGCCGGGTGTAACGGCTCATATTATTCGTGTCCTTCAAGCAGATCGGGGCGAAGGAGTTTCGTCCGCTCCCAAGCTTGCTTTTCTTTCCAGTCGTTTACTTGTTTGTCGTTACCGCTTAGTAGGATGTCTGGTACCTTCCATCCGTTGTAGTCGGCTGGTCGCGTGTAAACAGGAGGACTCAGCAGGTTGTCCTGGAACGAATCGGTTAGCGCAGATGTTTCATCCGACATAGCACCAGGAATCAAACGGACAATCGCATCAACCATCACAGCTGCTGCAAGTTCTCCACCAGTCAATACAAAATCACCGATGGAGATTTCTCGTGTAATTAAATGATCACGAACGCGTTGGTCAACACCTTTGTAATGCCCGCACAAAATGATGATGTTCTCGTAAAGCGAGCATTGATTGGCAATGCGCTGACTGAAAACTTCTCCGTCGGGACTGGTGTAAATCACTTCGTCATACTCGCGTTGTGCTTTCAGATGGTTAATAGCAGCCTCAATCGGCTGAATGGTCATCACCATCCCTGCACCACCGCTAAATGCATAGTCGTCAACTTTTCTGTGTTTGTCGGTTGAAAAATCCCGGATGTTGTGAACATGAATTTCAACAACATCTGCATCCTGAGCTCTTTTTAGGATGGAGTGTTTAAATGGACTTTCCAATAATTCAGGTACTACAGTAAGTATGTCGATGCGCATTAGTCGAAAAATTTTCTGCAAAAGTAAAAAGAATCACGAATGTGTAAATAGGTTTTTCTTCAAATAATACATCTAATAGTTTCGATAAGATGACAAAAAGACTTGTTGTCTTATGTTGATTCGGAAATATTGGCGTGTTTTTGAACTGTTTTTCGATTTATTGGCTGGAAATCGGAAATGGAATGCCAGTTGCAATAATGGTCTTCAGAAAACAAAAATTGAGAATTAAATTTTTTGGAGGACATAAAAATGAAATTAGTAAAAGTAAATCCGGCTTATGGTTATAATGCAATCGATCGTTTATTGAATGACTTTTTTGTTGATGGTCTTAATCACGACCGTTATGCGAAAAATGAAATCGACTTTCAGCCGGCAACTAATGTTTACGAGTATGAAGACTCGGTAAAAGTAGAGCTGCAAATTCCAGGATTTTGTAAGGATCAAGTTACCATCACTTTAGATAAAGAAGTTTTGGTGGTTGCGGGTAAGGTTGAGGAAGTCAAAAAGGCAGAAGCCAAATTCGCCCGGATCCAGTTTAAAGCAAAGAATTTTGAAAAGAGATTCAAGCTAACCGATGATATTGATTCTGATAATATTCAGGCCGTATTTGAAAATGGGGTTTTGTCTCTCAGCCTGATGAAGAAGAAAGAGGAGAAACAAATTGTACGAAATATTGAAATTGCATAATCTTTAATCGATTATTAAAAGAGTCAGCCGTATTCGTGTAGGATGCGGCTTTTTTTGTACCTTAAGCTCGGGTTTTCTTTTAAATAGTCGGGTATTTGCTTGAGTATTCGTTATGAAAATTATACTTTCGTAGTACATTAAGAGACTTAAATATCCGAAAATTACCCGGTAATTTTAATATAATATTGTATGGAGCCTAAAGATCTGAACAACTCAAATGATGAGTTAAATGCAAAACCTGAAATTGCAGGTGACGCAGCTACGCCAAAATCAAGTGAAGAACCTGTTGTTGATCAGCCGGTCGAAGAACCGGTTGAAGATTTGCCGAAGGACGATGTTGTAGCTTCGACTGAGGAGCAGCAGGAAGAAGAAACTGAAGAACAAACTTCAACCGCTGATGACGATACTGAATCGGATGACGATGAAGAGGAGTCGGATGAAGAAGAGGATGACGAGGAGATGGATGAAGATACGGCCAATGAGGTAATTGCTCGGGGAAAAATAGACTATTCTAATTATACGGAGGTTGAATTGATCAATGCTTTGCGCGATTTGTTAGCATCACCTCCGGATGAAGATATTAAAGACGAAGTTGATCGAATAAAGATTAACTTTTATAAAAAGCATCGGGCCAATATTGAAACTGAAAAGGCTGCTTTCCTTGCAGATGGAGGAGCAGAAGAAGAGTATGAACCCGGAAATGCTCCATACGAAGATGATTTGAGGAACCTTCTTCGCGAATATCGCCAGTTGCGCAATAGTCGCGCAAAGGAAATGGAAGAGGAGAAGGAGGAAAATCTGGAGATTAAATACCAGATTATCGAAGATATTAAGTCGTTGGTAAATCGGAAGGAGTCAATTAATAAGACATTCCAGGAATTCAGAGATCTGCAACAAAAGTGGAGGGATACCGGCCTTGTACCACAATCGAAACTGAAAGATTTGTGGGAAACCTACCATCATCATGTTGAGAATTTCTATGATTATATTAAGATTAACAAGGAACTGCGTGATCTTGATTTGAAAAAGAATATGGAGGCAAAGATCGTGCTTTGTGAGAAGGCCGAGGAGCTGTTAATGGAGCCATCGGTAATCAGAGCTTTCAATATTCTACAGAAGTATCATGAGCAATGGCGTGAGATTGGTCCTGTACCTCGTGATAAAAAAGATGAATTGTGGGAGCGGTTCAAATTAGCCACTTCTAAAATAAATAAGAAGCATCAGGATTTCTTTGAGGATCGGAAAGATGAGCAAAAGAAAAATCTGGATGCAAAAGTTGCGCTTTGCGAAAAGGCAGAGGAAATAGCTTCAATGAATTTCGAAAGCCACAAAGAATGGGATTTGAAATCGAAAGAGTTGATTGAGTTGCAGAAGGTGTGGCGAACAATAGGTTTTGCACCGAAGAAAGATAATAACAAGGTCTATGAGCGTTTCCGAAGTGCTTGCGATAAATTCTTTGATGCAAAACGTGATTTCTATGCACAAAACAAAGAGATTCAGCAAAATAATTTGCAGATGAAACTCGATTTGTGTGTGCAGGCTGAAGCATTGAAAGATAGTACGGACTGGAAAAAGACTACCGATGAGTTTATAAGCATCCAGAAAAGATGGAAAGAAGTAGGCCCGGTGCCGCGCAAACAGTCTGATGCTGTTTGGAAACGATTCCGTGCTGCGTGCGACTATTTCTTTGATCAAAAATCGGAGCATTTCTCAACGGTTGATCATGAGCATGTCGAAAACTTAGAGGCTAAGAAGGTCCTCATTGAGGAGGTCAAGAATTATAAGCTGACCAAGGATGAAGAAGCAGACTTGTCGCAGATAAAAGATTTCCAACGTCGCTGGAGTGAAATAGGGCATGTGCCTTTCAAAGATAAGGATAAGGTTCAGAATGAATTCAGAGCCGCGATTAACGCTCATTTCGATCACCTTCGTATCGATGAACACAAACGGGATATTCTGAAATTTAAAACGAAAGTATCCAATTTCACAGAAAGCAACAGAGGGCAGAATAAGATGCGTTACGAGCGCGATAAATACATCACAAGAATGAAGCAGCTCGAAAACGACTTAACCTTATTGAATAATAATATTGGATTTTTTGCCAATACAAAAAATGCAGAATCGTTGATTGAAGATGTCAACAGAAAGATTCAGGCAACTATTGAAAAGATAGAAATGCTGAAAGAAAAGATTCGAATAATCGACGAGGCTGACGATGAAGATTAATCAACAAAATAGACAACCCGCTTCTTGAGGCGGGTTTTTTAATGGTATATTCATACGATAACATGCACAATTTTTTAGCGCAATTAGTTTTATTGCTTAAATTTGTGCGCTTTTAGGAACAATTAAATTTTACGATTTTGTCAGCAACGAAGTACATATTTGTTACAGGTGGG
>QKCF01000320.1 GCA_003246935.1 Sunxiuqinia sp.
AACAAAAAACGGCTCCCAATGGGAGCCGTCCGATATTTTGAATTTGTTGTGAATGTCTTTTTTGATGCTTATGCCACGACTTTTTGAATCAGCGAAATGGCGATATAGCTGATGATGATTAGTGGTAAGCCATATACGTTGAGGGCAACGAATAACACAACGCACAACAGTAAAAACAGTAGGCGAACCTGGTTGCCTTTCCAATTCAGGTTTTTGAATTTCAGCGAGAACATCGGAACTTCCGAAATCATCAGCGCCGAAATAATGGCGATTGCCGTCAGCAGGTTAAAGCGGTTCAGGATGACATGATCCAGCGCCGTGTTTGTTCCCCAATCGACTACTACCGCCAGCGAGGCATAAAACAAGGCATTGGCCGGGATGGGCAAGCCCAGGAAGCTTTCGGTTTGTCGGGTGTCAAGGTTGAACTTAGCCAGGCGGAAAGCTCCGGCAATAGGAACCAGCAAAGCCGAGAACAGGAAGACCCATTGCAACCAGCTGGCATCAATATTTAATAATGGACGAACCTCGCCAAACATCGCCAATTGCAGCATCGACGTTAAAATAGCGGCAGGTGCCAGACCGAATGATACGAGGTCGGCCAGCGAGTCCATTTGTTTACCAATTTCGGAGTAGGAGTGCAGCAAGCGTGCAGCCATGCCATCCATAAAATCGAATACCGAGGCGAGCGCAATACAAATGGCAGCCCAGCCCAAATAACCTTGTACACCCAAAAACACAGCCACACTACCGGCAGCCAGGTTCAGCGAGGTGATAAAGTTAGGAACCCAGAAAAAGAAATCGCGAACAGTTCTCATTAGCTTAATTCTCCAATAATGGTTTGTGATCCGGTTACTTTATCGCCCAGTTTCACATTCAGTTTAGTATCGAGTGGGAGGTATAAATCAACACGCGAGCCAAAACGGATGAAGCCCATCTCCATGTCTTGTGTCACTTTCTGACCTTCGTGCAGGAAGTTCAGAATGCGGCGGGCAACAGCTCCGGCAACCTGGTTGGCCATAATTTCGCGTCCGTCAGCCATTTGAATGGCAGTGCAGAAGCGTTCGTTTTCATCAGCCGATTTATCTTTAAAGGCGGCGTAAAACTCACCTTCTTTATGCTTCGAGTAAGTAATCTTTCCCGGTACCGGAACCCAGTTAATGTGCACGTTCAGCGGCGACATAAAGATGGATACTTTCAGGCATTTGCGTTTGAGGTACAGTTTTTCTTCTGCTTCTTCAATTACACAAACTTTACCGTCGGCAGGGCAAATCACCTGTTTGGGATTGATTTGCACGGTGCGGTTCGGGTAACGGAAGAACTGCAACACTAAAACTAAAATAACCAGGGCTGTAAGGCTGAGTAAACCGCTAATGATTGGAATGTTGGCTAAAAAAAGCCAGCCAATCAGGTTCAATGCCAGCGCAATCAGGATGGTATTGCGGATAATTGTTTTTCCCGCGGGATGAAATCTCATGTATCTTATCTGTTTAAAATGATATCAATTCTTATCGGTCTTACGTAAAGGAGCCTGAAAATATACAAGATCAGCCGTTTGTGTAACCGGTCCGAGAGCGCTGCAAAAATAAGTAAATTTGCATTGCTTTATCGGTTTTCAATTTAAAAGAAGTTAAATGAAGACTTCGAGGTAGCAAACAAAGACCGGGATTGCAAACAGCAGCGAGTCGAAACGGTCGAGAATACCTCCGTGTCCGGGGAAAATCGTTCCACTGTCTTTCACTCCAAACTGACGTTTAATCATCGATTCAGTCAGATCGCCTAAGGTTGCCGATACAACAATCAGGAAGCCCAGAACGATCCACTGCAACATCGTAATTTCGGTGATGTAATGCGAAAGTAAGGCCGACACGCCAACAGCAACCAAGGTTCCGCCAATCGCACCTTCCCATGATTTCTTAGGTGAAATGCGCTCAAATAAACGATGTTTGCCAAGGCTCACTCCGAAAACGTAAGCGCCCGAGTCGTATACCCAGATAATAATGAGTAAGGCCAGAAATAGTTTTGGTGTATAGTGTCCGTGGAATTTCGAAAATACAAGGTAGTTGCTCAGGCTGAGAGGTACGGTTGCGTAAATTAATCCGGCCAGGCTGATGGCAATATTTTGAAGCGAATGCTTTTTATTGGCAAACAGCTCGTTCACAAAAGTGATGAGGATAAAAGGGAAAATGCTGAAAAACCAAAGCGCTGAGATTCGTTCGGAGGCAATCAGAAAGCTTAGCACGAAGGTTAAAGCGCCGGTGATGGATGCCAGTATGCGGTGCGGTTTGAAACCTGTTTCGCTGGTAACATTGAAAAATTCGTACAAAGCACCAATCAGGATAGCCAAAAATAAAAGGCCAAAGGTGTATTCTCCGAAATAAAGACCGGCTAAAATAACTGCAACGAAAATCAGACCGGTAATTGAACGAGTCAGTAGGTTTTTCAATTGATCAAATTTTTAAGAAGGTTCAGGGCTTGTTCTTGGTCGTTTTGATGTACATAAACTTCCACTTCACCTAGGCTTGGAATGGCTGAATCCTGCTGATTTAAAACGACACAGTTAATCTCGTTGTCGGTCAAAACTTCGCGAGCTATCTCCGCCTGATAATGCACTGTGGTCTGGTAAATCAACACAAAATCTTTTTCCATGGTTCGTTAAAAAGGTTCGTCACACAATAATACGATCAGCTTCTTCGGGCCATGCATTCCCATTACCAAGGTCTTTTCGATGTCGGCAGTACGACTAGGGCCAGTAATGTTGGTGATAGAGCTAGGCAGGTTCCCGTGGTATTTGGCCTGTATAGCTACCATCGCGTCGTCGAGGTATTTTACCAGTTGACGTTGATGGGCTAAAACGATATGTGTTTCCGGGAAAACGTGCAGCCTGCGGCCAGATGGGCTACCCGAGCTAATCATGACTGACCCGAGGTGAGCTACCAGAAACTCGCAGCCGGTGATGCCAGCTTCAAGTTGAAGGAACTCGTATTCCTCTTGCTGATAAGCAATTTTTCCGGTCAGGGCTTTCTGCAATTGTGGATTAGCACAAAATACATTTTCCCATTTTTCCTCCGCTTTCAGCTGGGCGATGAGCTTTACTGCTTCATTCAGATTTTTAGGGCGTAGCACCTTACCGGCTACCAACTCCAGGTTTTCCTGAAACCAATCTGCTAAGCTTCCTTTGGGCTCGTGGTAAATCGGTGATTCGAAGTCCGGTTCCGGAATAAGTTGTTCCGGCCGGCTTTCTCTCGCTTGTTTTATACGGGCTAAAATATTTTCCCTTGAAGACATGATTTGTTTTATTCTGGTTTTTCTTCAACGTTCGGAGTTTCTTCTGCCGGAGGTAACGGTTTATTCTCTGTTGCGTTACCGTTGCCCGGAAGTTCATCCTTGTGCCAAGGACGTTTGCCAAATATTGCTTCGAGGTCTTCGCCGAAGATTACCTCTCGTTCCAATAGCTTTTCTGCAAGTTGGTGGTGGCCTTCCTGGTTTTCTTTCAGCACTTTCAACGCACGTTGGTATTGCTCGTCGATCATGATCTTAGCTTCAGCGTCGATCAATTCAGCCGTTTTCTCGCTATATGGTTTGGTGAAGCCGAAGTCGCTTTGCCCGGTTGAATCGTAATAGCTGAAGTTACCAACTTTGTCGCTCATACCGTAAATGCTGATCATCGCATAAGCACTCTTCGTGACCTTTTCCAGGTCGTTTTGTGCTCCCGACGAAATGTTGCCAAATGCCATTTCTTCAGCAGCACGTCCCCCCAATGTTGAACACATTTCGTCCAATAATTGCTCTTTGGTTGTGATTGAACGTTCTTCCGGCAAGTACCATGCAGCCCCCAGCGCCTTACCGCGCGGAACGATAGTCACTTTCACCAGCGGATGTGCATATTCCAACAACCAGCTAATGGTCGCGTGGCCGGCTTCATGGTAAGCGATACGCTTCTTCTCGTCTTTCGAGATGATTTTATTTTTCTTTTCCAAACCTCCAATGATCCGGTCAACAGCATCCAGGAAGTCTTGTTTGTTAACTTTGTCGTGGTCCTTACGGGCAGCAATCAAAGCTGCTTCGTTACAAACGTTGGCAATATCAGCACCGGAGAACCCGGGTGTCTGTTTAGCCAGGAAGTTTACTTCTACCTCATCGGCCAGTTTCAACGGACGTAAGTGAACATTGAAAATCTCGCGACGTTCGTTCAGGTCAGGTAATTCAACATGAATCTGGCGGTCGAAACGTCCGGCACGCATCAGGGCGCGGTCAAGAATATCAGCACGGTTTGTTGCAGCCAGGATGATAACACCAGAGTTAGTATCGAAACCATCCATTTCCGTCAACAACTGGTTCAAAGTATTTTCGCGCTCATCGTTCGATCCCATATTCGGGTTTTTTCCACGGGCGCGGCCAATCGCGTCAATCTCATCGATGAAAACGATACATGGTGACTTCTCTTTAGCTTGTTTAAACAGGTCGCGAACACGCGAAGCACCAACACCAACGAACATTTCAACAAAGTCGGAACCCGACATGGAGAAGAATGGTACATTGGCTTCGCCGGCAACAGCTTTGGCAAGCAACGTTTTTCCTGTTCCCGGAGGGCCTACCAAAAGCGCACCTTTCGGAATTTTACCACCTAGTTTGGTATATTTTGAAGGGTTCTTCAGGAACGATACGATTTCTTCAACTTCTTGTTTTGCTTCAGAAAGTCCTGCAACGTCTTTAAAGGTTGTGTTAACCCGCGAGTCTTTGTCGAATACCTTAGCCTGCGACTTGCCAACACTGAAGATATTGCCTGCACCACCTCCGCCGGAGCCTTTGCTCATTCGTCGGAAGAACCAAAGGTAGAGTGCAATGATTAAGATGAAGGGGAAAATCCAGCTCAGAATTTCACCAAAATAATTTGTCTCGGTCTTCCACTCAATGCTGATTCGATTGTTCTCAGGAAGATCTTTTTGAGCTTCTTTAAATTCGTTTGCAAAAACATCGGCCGGTCCAATTTCAAAATAAAAATGAGGTCCGATCTTTTGAGGCGTGTTGAACCCCTGATTCAGCTTATCTTCATATTTCTTGTAGCTGTCTTCCTTCAAGGTAATGCGGGCTTCCCGCTCGTTTACAACAACCAGTTTCGCGATGTCGCCATCTTTTAACATGGTATTTTTAACTTCCTGCCAGTTTGTCTGCACAGGCCCGCTGCCAAAGCTAAAGTATTGTACTGCAAGGAAAACAATAATTGCAATCCCGTAAATCCAGTAGGGGTTAAATTTAGGAGTTTTACCTCCTGGCTTCAGATTTCCGAGAGTCGGACGTTTCTTGCTTTTGTTATTATTTGATTTATTATCAGCCATTATTTACTTGTTTTCAAAATTTACTTCTTCAACCAGCGCGTCTGCCCAAAGGTTTTCTATGTCATAGAAATGACGGGCATCGTACTGAAAAACGTGAACCATAATGTCGGCATAGTCGAGCAGGATCCACAGTGAATTTTTATAGCCATCCTTATGCCAGACTTTTTCTCCGACCAGTTCTTCAACCGTGTCTTCCACCGACTTTGCAATGGCATCAACGTGGGTACTGGAATTACCGTGACAGATGATAAAATAATTACATTCTGAATGATTAATTTTCCGGAGATCGATTTTGACGATATCTAACCCTTTTTTTCGGTCGATACCTTCAATAATTGCCTGAATCAGATTTTCGCTATCCTTCTCTTTCTGCGTTTTTGCCATAGAATTTTATTAGAGATACAAAGATAAATTTTTTCGCTTATTTTGATGTTTAATATTGTTTCCGGTAATAAACTGGAAATTAAAAAAATAGTTTATCTGTATTTGTTAAAAAGCTCAAAAATGAAGACTTCTGTGATTGGTCAAACGGTCGTGCTTTTGGAACAGGTGGGCAGTACCAATAACTATGCCACCAGTCAAGTTCGTGAAAATGAAGTAGAAGAGGGTACTGTCTTTTTGGCAGTGAACCAAACTTTGGGGCGCGGACAGCAAACCAACAAGTGGGAAAGTGAGAATGGAAAAAACCTGACATTGTCGATTGTGTTGCATCCCGATTTTTTGGAGATAAAGGATCAATTTTTGTTATCGAAGGTTGTTAGCCTGGGAATAGCCTCGTTTTTGAGCAAATATGTTGAAGCTGTTTCGATCAAATGGCCAAACGATATTTATGTTGAGAATCGCAAAATTTGCGGAATATTGATCGAGAACGCCATCATGAATGGGAGGTTTAGTTCTTCGGTTGTGGGAATTGGATTGAATGTGAATCAGGCGAAATTTATATCTGATGCTCCAAATCCGGTTTCTCTTTTTCAATTGACCGGAGAGAC
>QKCF01000089.1 GCA_003246935.1 Sunxiuqinia sp.
GCCATTTCGTTATAGTGATTCCGAATTTCACGGGTCTCTCCCCAAACCGGGTTCCAGGTTTCATCAAAGGTGCTCTTTTCAACATGTCCGATCTCAAATCCATCCAGTAAGGTTTCCTCATTTTTCAGTTCCAGTCCTAACTTGCTTTGGGCAATTATGGGTTGTTCCTTGAAAAAAAGTTGGTAAACCGGTGTCCCGTCAATCACTTCAAATTGGAGCTTCTGCATTCCATTGGGCGAAACCAATTCTTCTCCCCGTACAAATCCTGCCAGCAGAAACAGGGCAATAAGTAGTAAATAGTTTTTCATTTAAATAGGGCTTATTTTTATACTTCGTTGATTGGTAATGTATTATGGCATTTTACAACTGATTAAATATTGGCTGTCCGCAAAAATTTTTACTTTTTCTCATGGCTCGCTTTTTTTGTGTGGTAATTCAAAAGTAGCCATATTGTACTATTCATAATAGGTCTGCCCCGGTTTATCCCGAAATATGCATTAGTAAATCTGTTCCTCCTTGAAAATGCTTTAATACAAGACGTTTCACTAACTTTCTTTCACTTTCCGGAACGAGGCTATGCCTCGTTCCGGAAAGTCCTTGTTTTATGACATTTTCAACGCTCACTACGAAGTCCTAACGCATATATTTTTTTAACCGGACCACTAAGTGATTATTTATCTATGTATGCTAAAATATATCTATAAGTTTCTGGGTAATATCTGTGTTTTCCATTATTCCGGAGAAGTTCTCGGCACCAGGTCCAAAAGCAAAAACGGGGACCATTAAAGCGGTATGATTTCCTGTAATAAAAGCTCCTTCAATCCTGCCAGTTGCAACATCACCTCCATTGATGGCAAATCCTCCGGTTTCATGGTCGGCAGTAACAATAATCAGGGTTTCTTTGTTTCTAAAGGCAAAATCTAAAACCAAACCAATTGTTTTATCAAAGTCCAGCATTTCTGAAACAAGATATTGTGTGTTGTTTTGGTGGGATGCCCAGTCAATCTGCGAACCTTCAATCATTAAGAAAAATCCTTTTTTATTTTTATCCAGAATATTTAATGCTGTACTTGTCGAAATCTGCAGCATATCCTTTCTTTCGGAACAATTACCATTATGCTCATAAGCTGTAAATCCGGCAAGTTTTTCAGCATCAATATCACGAATACTATTAATATCTTTTTCTACAAAATATCCACGTTTTTCTAATTCCTCTGCGAGATTTCTATTATCAGCACGCTGTGTAAAATGCTTTAAACCGCCACCAATGAAAACATCAATATCTGTTTTTAAAAAATCTGCGGCAATTGCCTCATACATTGTACGCTCCGGCTGATGAGCAATAAAAGATGCGGGAGTAGCATGGGTTATTGAGGACGTTGATACAACTCCGGTACTCTTTCCTTTCTCTTCTGCGATTTCGCGAATATTTACCACTGATACCGTATCTATATTCATCCCTATTGCCCCATTGTAGGTTTTTACGCCACAAGATAATGCAGTTCCTCCGGCAGCCGAATCAGTTATGTAATTATTCGCCGAATGGGTTTTTATGAAGCCAATATTCTTAAAATTCTCTAAGTATAAATGACCTTTATTTGCGGTTAAACCTGCAAAAATATGAGAAACTCCCATGCCGTCGCCAATCATAAGAACTACATTTTTAGGTTTTTTACCTTTTGTCTTAGCTTTGAACAACTTAACATCATATGAGTCTCCACCAGCATAAACTTCTTTGCCTTCTGTTATCTGTTTGTAGTTCTCTTGAGCCTTTAAGCAATTTACAGATAATAGAAACACTACTATACAAATTATCCTATTTATTAATTTCATAAGTATAAAAACTCTATTTCTACCATATAGACAGTAAGAGACCCTTTGATCATTTTGTATATGGAGCAGAACTCCAAGCTTAGAAAAATGAACAAAAAGGCTCTTACTTTATCTATATTGTAAGTGTTATAAAAATTTGCGTTATTGATAATCTGGATTCTGAGTCAAATTTGGATTGTAAAGAATATCATCTTGTGGAATAGGAAATAGTTTATACTTGTCATCCACATCTATTCCGACGTGATCTGTGTTGTTTGAAGTCTCCTGTCCTTTCCAATCCCAGTTATAATTCTTGGTAAACTTATTAAAACGAATCAAATCGGTTCGGCGTACACACTCTGTCCATAATTCCCTTGCCCGTTCATCAAGAATAAAATCAAGCGTCAGTTCTGCATCTGAGATAGAACCATTGGCAATATTGATATCCGATAAATAGTTACCAGAACAATAAGCTCTGTTTCGGACTTCATTTACATAGCCCAATGCTTCTGTTCTTGTACCACCTCCGCCCCGAAGAATTGCTTCGGCAGCCATAAGATAAGCATCGGCCTTTCTAAACATAGGGAAGGCAATGCCTACATATTTCTCACGTTCTGATTCTCCACTCATCCTGTCTTTGGTTACATTTCTCCATTTAGTAAAAGTGTAGCCCATCGTAATTGTTTTTGAGAATGGCTTCCCTTCTTCCCAAGTTTCTTTTTGGTGGGGTACTATCGGAGTTTTACTTTGATCTCCTGTTAGTGAGCCACCATAAAACAAAGCTCGTTTATCTTTTTTATTGTCGCACCAAGTATCAGATGGATCAAATGGCTGGTCATCTGTTTCAAACTTATCAATCAGATTAGTTTTTAGTCGTCCGTTTACACTCCAAGGCTGATCAACTGTAATTCCCAACTCGAGTCCTTGGTTAATCATATATTTATGACTTGAATATTTAACCAAAAAGTTTGTACCTCCACTACTTTGACTATTCTCATTGTTGTGCGGCAATGCCCAAATAATTTCACTACACGAATTATTATCTTTCAAAAAGTTTTCGATATAGTTGGGTGCCAACGAGTAATTAGAGTTATCAATTATCTTTTTTGCATATTTATATGCATTGGGATAACTATCGTTTCCGGTATAAACCTGTGCGTTAAGATATAAACGAGCTAAGGCAAACCAAGCAGCTGTTTGATTAACGCGACCAAATATCTTTTGATTGGAAGGCATTAATTTGTTTTCGATATCAAGTAGTTCTTTTTCAATATAATTGAAAATTTCAGCCCTCGATTTTTGTGCAGGATAAGTCCCATTTGGAGATGAATCGTCAATCCATCCAACACTTCCGTACATATCGCAAAGTAAATAATAACAATAAGCTCTTAAAAAGCGAGCCTCTGCCCGCCAGTAACCTACATCATTTTTAGCCTGTTCATATACGCCGTAACTTTTCATGACATCAGTTTCCGTTTTTCGAATAAACTCATTGCATTGTGCTATGGAAAACCAAAGTCGGTAATACATATTGCCAACAATTTCTGTGGCTGGAGTCCAATTCATTGTAATCATTGTCCAGGTGCCATTACCACTTGACGAATGGAAGAGAACTTCATCTGTAGGGCATTCTTGTAAATAATATAGTGCTCGAATGAATTCTCCTTTACTACCTGCTCCTGAAATATCTGAATCACCATCGCCTTGTCCCTCGAGAACAAATGTTGCATAACATTTTGCAAACATCCCCAGATATCCTTCATAAGTTGAGTAAACGCTATCCTCCATTAATGATGTTGAAGATATCGGTTGCAGATCTAATTCCTCACATGAATGGAATAGGGCAACAACAAGAACTGTAATGAATATATATATAAATCTTTTCATCGTATTCTTCCTTTAAATTAAAATTTTAAATTGGCAGTAAGCATAAACATCCGAGGTCTGGGATATCCCGAACCATCAATTCCACTAAAGACTTCAGGATCTATGCCCGGATATTTGGTAATCATGAATACATTTTGTATTCCTAATGAAAGGCGCAATGAGCTTTCGTTATTGAATATTTTAGGGAATGTACGCCCAGCAGTAATATTGTCAAGTTTAAAATAATCTCCTTTATGTAGCCAGTAATCAGAAAAACGATGTTCCTGTGACCACTCTGGAGTATTAATAATTGAATTTTTAGGATTTAGTCCGTAAGTATCATACAACGATTCATCGGAAGCACGGCATGCTGTTTCCCAGAAAACATATTGACCAAAAGCGAAATGCCCGTTCATCCCAAAATCCCAGTTTTTATATACCACAGCCGTAGAGAATCCCCCATAAAAAGGAACTAACGAACTTTTTCCTGTATCCCATTTGTTGGCATCATTCGAATCTTCATATACAAATTCCTCAGAACCTGTATCTTCTGGATTATAATTAGGATTGTAGTATACTCCATCCAACGGTTTATTGTTGTCATCGTATACCTGTTTCGCCAGAAAAAAGGTATATGGTGTATTTCCAACTTTATGAATCTGAGCATACCTGCTGGAACCAATACTTCCTGTTCTTATATAGGTATCCTCAGGACTGGCTTCATAAGCAGTAAGTTTTGTGATTTCTGATTGGTTATAGGCAAAATTTGCATTAAAAGTCCATTCTAAATCGCTTGATTTCAGGAGGTATGCTCCAACCGAGAATTCCATGCCGCTACTTTCCATTTCTCCAATATTTTGATCCAAAGTATCAGAAAAATTACTTCCAGCAGGCACGCGAACATCTTCCATAAGCAAGTTTGTTGTATAACGTTTGTATAAATCGATGGTTCCATATAAACGGTTATCAAAAAAGCCCCAATCAAGCCCTGCGTTGTATGTAGAAGTCACCTCCCATTGAATACTACGGTCGAATGCATTGGGGCGATAAGTTGTGTAAAATTCATCACCAATTCTGTAACGAGCTTCATTTGTCGATGATCTATACGATGCTTGATATGCATAGTTATTGTTAATGTCCTGCTGGCCTGTTTGTCCGTAACTTAAGCGTAATTTTAAGTTTGACAATTTTTCAAAATCCTGCATGAATCTCTCTTCTTTTAATTTCCATCCAAAAGCTCCTGATGGGAAATATCCCCAACGTGTTTCGGGTGCAAATCTGGACGAAGCATCGGCACGCATCGTAAATGTAAACAGGTACTTATTATCCAAAGAATAATTAATTCGTCCAAAATAGGATGACAGGGTTCTTTCAGATGCTCCTGATGCCCCAATTGCGTACACTTCATCGCTATTGTTTAACCATGTTGGCGAATCTTCCCACGATTGATAATACTTTTCGTAGGTATGCCCAACCGTTGCATTAACCGAATGAATTTTGTTAAAAGTATGGGAATAATTGGCATAATATTCACGAATCATTATCTCAGAATAAGATTCATTCCAACCATTTGCCCCAACTCCTTTTCCACCAAAGTCGTCCCAGGTTGCAGGTGCGTTATCCAAAACGTTCCAGTTATTTTTATAATCGTGAGCAGTATATCCAAGGTTTGTGGTAAGGGTTAAATCCTCGAACCCATGAATTTTATAGCTTAGATTAAGATTAACAGCAGTTCTGTAATTGTGGGAATGCCCTCTTGCCAAATCTACAGAAGCAACCGGATTGGTAACATCGCTGGGTTCAGTTCCATTTTCATCTGCTCCAAACATATAATACCCCAATCCCATATTATTTGGATAGTTTGCATAAATTGGCGCAGTTGGATCCATGAATGCAGCTTCCTCGACAGGACTTGCACTAGCAGGAAGGTAGGTATAAGTTTCTTTGAATGTAAAATCGGCTTTTAAATGCTTTTTGAAAAAGCTAGGTGAAGCATTTAACGCAAAAGTTGCTGTTTCCTTACTTGAATTTTTTATTGTGCCTTTTTCGTTCTGATAGCCTATTGAAACCCGGTAAGGAGTATGTTGCAAAGCGCCTGTTGCTGAAATGGTATGCTTTTGAGTAAATCCCAATCGATAAATTTCATCTTGCCAATCGGTACTACTATTTCCTAATAATGAACCATAGTCGGGATATCTTTTTAAGAACTCGGATCTAAATTCATCAGGACTGTAAACATCAAGAAACCTGGCGTTTTGGTTTATTGAGAAGTCTCCTCTGTAATCAAACATTGGAGGTACTGCCTGCCCATTTGATATTTTAGCACCTTTTTTGGTGGTAACGATTATTACCCCATTTGCTCCCCTCGATCCATAAATTGCTGTAGAAGACGCATCTTTAAGGACATTTATACTTTCAATATCTTCGGTATTTAGGTAGCTTAGACTTTCTCCAGCCACTCCGTCAACAACAATTAATGGAGAATTTGATGCATTCAGTGAAGCTCCTTGGCGGATACGGATAGTACCGTTCGAGTCTGGACTTCCCGATGGCATGGTTATTTGTAATCCAGCCACTTTCCCTACTAATAAATCGGTTGTTTTTGTAACACTACCTCGGTTTCGTTCATCGAGTTTTACCGATGACACAGATCCTGTTGCATCTGATTTTCGAACCTGACCATAACCAATAACTACCACTTCTTCCAGTTGTTCGGTATCTACTTCTAATGCAACATTATAACTACCATTTTCACCAACGACAAATTCGGAAGTTTTATAGCCAATGTAGGAAAACTGTACTGTCTTCCCTTTTTCAACCGAAAGGGCATAATCTCCGTCTATATTGCTGATCGTACCATTTACTGTCCCTTTTTCAACAACCGAAACACCGGGAAGTGGTTCTCCTGTTGTTTTGTCTGTTACCTTTCCGGATAAGCTAATAACTTGAGCGATGGTTAAGTTGCTTACCATCAATCCCAATAGCATTAGCAGAACTTTCATGTTTTTGTGAATGATCTTCATTTTTCTTTGTTATTAGTTCTTAAATTCAATTAGGTCATCTCGATTTTTATACATTAATTTGTTA